>NZ_JAWODO010000018.1:0-18698 GCF_046483245.1 Desulfosalsimonas sp.
TGCAGTAGATGATGAGTTGGTTAAAGCAAAGCCCCTTCTCAACATGGTTGCATACTGGGATCGGCTCCTGACATCGGGACTGCCGGAAGGCGATCAAAAAAAGATCAAAACACACGGCAAAACCGGTCGCCCACTGGGAAACCAGGACTTTCCGGATTCCGTGGAAAAGATGACAGGCCGAAAAGTCAGGCCGCAAAAGCCGGGGCCGAAACCAAAGATTCGGTATTGTGTCCCCGGAATTCCGGAATTCCCTCTCAAAGCCAGAGAACTGAAGAATAAGATTCCACTGCCTTGAATTCCGGATCTCCGGTAACAATGGTGGCGGAAAATTCCATTGCAGCGGCCACTGCAAAAGCGTCTGCATAGGACAGCGGATGCTGCGCTTTTATTTCTGCAGCTGCAAGGACACGAGCCGTGCCTGCCTCTATAAGGTCCACCGGCAGTTTTGAAATGTCTTCAAGCACTGCCTGCCCAGTTTCCATTCCCAGCTTGCGGGACACGATATAATAGATTTCGCCCAGGTTGATCACCGAAAGCAGGGGCACAGCCTCCCCGGCTTGCGCTTTTTTGAAAATATCGCGCACCACTTCGCCGCCCTGTTCGGCCTGAAAAAACGCCAGCAGAGCGTAGCTATCGAGAATAAATTTCTTTTTTTTCACGCTCTATTTCCTCGGCCCTGTCTTCCAGCAATGCCCTGGTCAGGGAGGATTTCCCGGCCAGCTTGCCAAAAAGGCTCTCCACGATGTCATCGGCCTGCGGTTCAAGAATGATCTTTCCCTCAACTTCTTGAACAGTCACTTTCATCCCTGGCTTGAGGCTGATTTTTTTGCGAATTGGCGCAGGGATCACCACCCATCCCTTGGAAGAAACAGTTACTGTTTTTGTGTATGCTGACGCCATAGGGCCTCCATATGTTATACATTTTATTTATTACAGTATAACTTTATCTAAGAAATGTCAAACCGGCGACAATGCTGGGGGGCAAACCTTAACTTTCTTTTGCCCCGTAAAATTCTACTTGAAGTTTCGGCATATTGCCTGATATTTTAAATACAACTGCCGCAAATCAAAAAAATATAAAAAACCATCCATGCGCAGAGAATATATCATACAAACGGCAAATGAACTGATGATGGGAATTGCTTCAAATGAATCCAATTGACAACGATATACGGTGGCACCAGCGGTTTGCCAATTTTCGAAAAGCCCTTTCCCAGTTGCGGAAGTTTGTGGACAAAGGAGATTTGTCAGAACTGGAGGAGCAGGGCGCCATCCAGGCTTTTGAATACACCTATGAGCTGGCATGGCTGGTTTTGAAGGATTTTCTTGAATACCAGGGACAGACCGATATCTTCGGATCCAGGGATGCGATCAAAAAAGCCTTCAGAGCGGGATTAATCAAAGACGGGGAAGCATGGATGGACGCATATATCAGCCGGACAAAAACATCTCATACATACAATGAAGAGACTGCAAGGGAAGTGGTAGACGCCATTTTAAACCGCTATTATGATTTGTTCACCGCCCTTGAAAAAAAGATGGCAACCCTTCTCGAACGATAAAAGGCTTGCAGTGGAAAAAAACCCTTTCGGTCTGAAAGCCTCGGTGCTTGAAAACATTGCCGATATATTAAAAAAACATCCGCAAGTCAAAGAAGCCATTCTTTTCGGCTCCCGGGCAAAGGGAACCCACAACCCGGGCTCTGATGTGGACATTGCCTTAAAGGGCGACAGCCTCAACCTGGAGCAACTCAATCAAATCCAGCTTGAGCTCGACGATTTGCCTTTGCCCTATACATTTGACATCTGCATCTACCACCGGATAGACAACCCCGATCTGAGCCGCCACATTCAAAGGGTCGGAAAAATCCTGTATCAAAGAGGCCAGGCGGGCAGCCATTCAACGACCGGGGGCAAAAAATGAATGAAAAATGTCAAAACGACGGCAATGCCGGGGGTCAAACCCCGGTCTCGACCCGGTTGCGGCCCTGGTTTTTGGCTTGGTAGAGGGCGGTGTCAGCGCGCTTAAACATTTGGGTCAGGTCGTCTTCCGGGCCAGTCCAGGCGGTTAGGCCGAAGCTGGCTGTGCATCTGAGCGTTTCTCCATCTGTTTTAAACTCATGGGATGCAATGCTTTGGCGCATTCTTTCTGCAGCGGTAATAGCCTGCTCAAGACCGGCGTCGCAAAGGATGGCCGCAAATTCCTCTCCCCCCACACGGCCGAAAAAATCGCTGTCGCGCAATTCCGCCCGGCAAATAGCGGCAATGGCTTTTAACACCGTGTCTCCGGCCGGATGGCCCAGGTTGTCATTGATCTGCTTGAAATAATCCACGTCCATGATCACCAGGGCAAAGCCGGTATTGTATCGTCTGGCCCGGGTGATTTCCTCCCCGGCTTTTTCCATGAAATAGGCCCGGTTGGCAACCCCTGTAAGGCTGTCTATGGTGGCCATGAGATGCAGACGCTTCTGATTTTCCACCAGATTTTCATGGCTTCTGGCATTGTCAATGGCCAGACCGCAGACATCACCCACGGCCTGAGCGATGTGCGCATATCGGTCCAGGTATTGGGGGAAGGCCACGCTCTGGACCTCCAGGCCCCGGATGCATCCCGGCCGGGATGCCATACGCAGGGTCAGGTGATCCCGGCCCCGGGTGAGGCGGGATGTTTCTATCAGTTGCATAATCCGGGGCGCCTGACCGGAAGCATCAACAGCCGAACCATCCCTTTGCAAACACAAGGCCCTGGGTTCCATGTGGTTTTCTTTTTCCGCATACACAATGGCGCCCGGCGCAAAAAACATGGTAAATACCGAGGCGGTGCTGGCAAAGGCTTGTTTTTCCGTGACTGCCCCGGGAAGTTGGCTGAGCAGGTCAAGGGTCATGGCAAAATCGGCCTGCTCCTGCTGGTGCTGCTGCCGGTTCTGTTGTGCGCGGCGGCCGGCGGCCGTCTGACGCTCCATAAGAACCCGGCGGTGGACAATGACTTTAAACATGTCCAGGCCCACGGGGATCTGCAGGGCCGGCAGATCCACAAACGCGGCAAAAGCCTCAAGGTTTTGCGCAGCCGTTGAATCGATTCCCGTATCCAGCAAAACAATGCGTTTCATGGATTCTGCAAAATACTGCCTTGCCGTCGGCCGGTCAAAGCCGGCCTGATCAATCCATTGCCGCCACTGCGTCAGCCAGCCCGGAGTGACCAAAAAAGCGCCCTCTGCCATGAGTTTTTCCACAAAGCTTTTGCTTGCCACCACCTCAAAGCACTGGGGCGTGGAACAGATGGAAACACCTTCGGCATCGGTTAAAAAGGATTCAATCCCATCTATACAGCAGCCGCCGAAAACCACTGTGCGGGCATCCGGACCCGGGGCAGCTTGCGCAGCCGCCTGCCTGAGTTCTTCCACAGTAACCGGCGGCCGGCCGCACCTGGCAGGAAATGACGCGCAGGCCACTCCGCAAAGCTCCAATTCAGAAACAGCCGCCCGGGCCTCGTTGATAAAATGCTCACAAACGAGCACCACAACAGGCATAAATTCCCTTGGCTCTTTTGCGTCCATCGTTGCTCCTATCTCAAAGGGTACCGACCATGGGTATGAACGGCCCGGGAGATGGCTTCTAACACGGACTCCGGCACCTGGAAAGGAATTTCGCCGTGATTGTCGGCCAGGATCAGCCCGCCGCCGGCACCGCCCCGGGAAATGGTTTTCCGAACGTGGTCTTCGGCATCCTGCGGGCTCCAGCGCCGCATGGCCACGCCGTTTAAGTTGCCGATCACGCCCATGCGGCCGCCGCAGACAGCCTGGATATCGGCCAGATCTTCTTCTGAGGCGGGGCATACAGCATCTGCACCGGCGGCAAAAAGATCGTCAATAATTGGCAGCACTCGGCCAGAGGCGGTGTGCGCGGCCACCGGCGCATCAATGGCGGAAATCATGCGCCGGGCAATGGCAAATCCTGTTTCCAGATACATCTGTCTGGGAAGAATCGTGGGCGAAGACATTGGATCAAAATAACAGATGGCCGTGGCCCCGGCCTGGAGCTGCGCCCGCGCCCACTGAAGACAGAACTGCTCGTTTACAGCCATCAGCTGCCGGAACCGTTCCGGCTGTTCGTGGAGTAAAATCAGGTACGGCTCAAATCCCATCTGCATAATGGGCAGGGAAAACGGAGAGATCACCACGCCAATGACCGGCACGTCATCTCCGGCCGCTGCCCTGAGCCCGGCCGTGGCCTCAAGGATACGGCTGAGCACCGGTGCGCTTTCTACCCCGGGCGGCATCATGTCCGCAATGGCCTCCGGATCGGCGATAACCGGGCGGCCGGCGTTGGGCGGGCCGTTTTCCGAGAAAATCACCTCCCCGCCCCAGGCCTCGATTTCCGCCGCGCCATAGAAAAAGGGATAGAAGCAGTCGTGGTTGTATCTGTCCCGCATCCGGAGCTGGCCCTCAATGACATGGCCGGCTGAGGAAAAATATTCGCCAATGGAAAGGCCAAGCTCCCTTGCCCCGTGCATGGTCAAAAGCAGAAAAAAAGGCACCCTGTCGGGCTCTTGGCATTGCAGGGCAGCGCTGACCCGCTGTGCAGGCGTCATGGCTTCCTTTGTTTCCTTGTGCTGTTTCATGGCCCCTCCCGCATAAGCCCTGCGATCACTTCAGCCGCACCCGAGGCCTGATCTGCGGTGCCATGTGCACCCACTTCACGGACAAGCCCGGTATCGAGCCGAAAAGGCGCTCCGCCAACAATGATTTTGGGATGCAACCCCCTTTGTTCCAGCATCCGGGCGACTTCTTGGACCTTAAGGGCGGAGGGCAGCATCAAAACAGAGATGAGAAGAATTTCAATGCCGTCTTTTTCCACCAGATTCACCAGCTCCTGAGCTTCTGCATGCCCGTAATCCAGAAGGGTATAGCCCCGGGCTTTCAATGAGGAAAGCACAAGTCGTTTTCCAAGCATGTGAAAATCTTCAAGCACGGCAATGGCCATGTGCGGATGGGTCCGGACCGGGGGCTGTTCAACCACGAAAAGATCATTAATCAACTCTTCGCAAATGCGCCCGCTCATATAAACCTGGGACAAGGACACCTCTCCGCTCTGCCAGCCCTGGCCGATTTGCTCAAGAGCCGGGACAATGACAGACTCCACGGCCGTCTCCGCACCCGCTGCATCCACCGCGGCTGCAGCAAGAGCCCTGGCCTGGTCGCGGTCAGTTGCCAGCAGGGCGTTTTTCAATGGCGCTATCATAGCTCTGTATTCCAATGGGCATCGTGCCCCGCCTGCCGGGAGCATGCCTTGATTGTTGTCTTGACTGTTCTTTTCGCTATTCGGCCGGAAGAACAAAAAGGTTTAGGGGCACAAAACAAGGTGGGAGGGGGCATGCTCTGCAAAGGGGCTACAACAGGGTTAGACCGGCATTCTTGCACGGGATCACCCCCGTCCCTGCCCTTGGCATTTAATGAGCGTCAGAGCGGGCAAACCCGGTTTGCCGGGTTTGCCCGCTTTTCTCACTTTTTTAGCGCTTGTTTTACCTGCGCAAGAAACTCGGCAAAAAACGCCGCGAAAATTCCGAGCATGAGGCCCAGCACCAAAGACAAAGCACCGATTGTCATGCCGCCCCGGCCTATGGTTTCAGCTGGCACGGCTACATTGGCAGCACTTGTTTTATTCATGCGATCTTCATTGATCTGAAAAAGATCGATTTCTCTTTGCTTACGCTCAATGGATCTTTGGTAATCAGTTTGAAGCTGTTTTAACTCCACTTCCAATTTTTCAATGATACGATTGAGATCTTCTGTTTCCCGCTCATGGTCTGATATTTGTTTTTCAATCCTATCCTTCAGCCTTTCAATCTCCCGTTCCTTCTCCCTGACTTCTCTTGCATGCTCATTTTTCAGGGTAGCCAGATCGGCCTTTAATTGCTCTATGGTTTCTTCTCCCTCAAGGATCTCTAAATGATTTTCTTCAAGTTCTGCTTCCAGCCTGGAGCGTTTTTCGGGAATGCCCAGGGAAAGCTGATGCTGAATATCAACCAATTGTTTTCTGGCTTTTTCAGAATGATTCCCAAGAAGCAACGCAGCCAGTGCCAGAGTGGGATCATTTTTTGCACCTTCGAACAAACTCTTCTGATTCGCCATTGCGTTATCCTGCCAACTGCGCAGGTCGTTTATTTGTTGTTCAAGCAACCGGGCTTCGACAGTAAGCCGATCCAGCCGTTCTTTAATCCTTTGTCTTTGATTTTCAAGCCAGGACACCCTATCGGTGTTTCTCCGGATTCTATATTCAACATCCTGTTTTTTAATTTTGAAATTATCCTTTGCCGCCTCCAGGGCATCCCTCTGGTCTTCCAAATCGTCTTTAAGTTCCTGCTGCCTGAGCGGAAACGCCTCTTTTTTTTCTTCCAGTTCAGCTTGGGTGTTGGCCAATTCGGCTTTTTTGTTTATTGCGTCAAGCTGAAAGCGACTTTCATCCTTTAACTCCTGCAAGTCCAGGCGCATTTCTGCAAGGTTGATGGAAAACCGCTTTTGATAAAAATCAAAAGTTTCCTCATGCACTTCTGAAAGCCTTTTTATGATGCTCTGATGCAAACTGTCCACAATTTCCTTCTGCCCTGGACTCGCGGTTGTTTCCAGAAATACGAAATCTCCGGTTCCTTCTCCATCCGGCACGGAAATCTTAATTTTGGGCAGCTGAGAAACGTTTACTTCAAATTTTTCAGCGATTTCGTTGCGAACGCGTGGAAGAACGGAATTGCTTAGCCGGGCCTTTACTGCTTCACGGGGTTCCAGCCGCTCCATCTCTCCTTCATCTGTTACAATTTCTCCTATTTCAATGCTGGTAATATAACGCTCCTGCATCGACTTTGTGGCCCAAACACCAACACCGGCAAGTATACAAAGGACTGTAACCCAGAAAATCACCCATCTGTGGCGAACAAGGACAAGCCACAGGTCTATCAGGCTAATTTCATCTTCCGCCGGCCCATAGCCGTTATACGGCGGCATATGCCCCTGATGGTATTGACTTCCTGCCTGTTTTTCTTCATCCATTTAAAAACCTCAAATTTTTTGGCAAATTGCCGTTTACTGCTGCATTGCCTGGGATTTTTCTGGTTCAGCCGAAAACATGGTCTCCTGCCCGGAGCAGCTGTACTCGGGGAGAATGGACTTCAGGTATTGGCGGATGGCGGTCTGGTTTCTCTGCCTGGCCGCCTGCTTTAACATGGCAAAATGCGGGTCCAGGATTTCCACATCCACACTGGCGCAGTTTAAAACCATGATCTTGGCATGATCCGTTGCCACCACGTTTTCATGATCGGTCATGAGCTCTTCGTAGAGCTTTTCGCCCGGCCTTAAGCCCACATATTCGATCTTGATGTCCACATCCGGCTCAAAGCCGGAGAATCGGATCAAATCCCTTGCCATTTCGGCGATTTTAACCGGCGCGCCCATTTCCAGGATAAAAATCTCACCACCCTTGCCCATGGCCCCGGCCTGGAGAATCAACTGGCAGGCCTCGGGGATGAGCATGAAATAGCGGACCACCTCCGGATGGGTCACAGTGACCGGCCCGCCGTTTTTGATCTGTTTTTTAAACAAAGGGATCACGCTGCCGGCGCTGCCGATCACGTTGCCGAACCGGACCGTGACAAACCGGGTGGCCGAATTTCCGGCCATGCTTTTGTGCTGCACGATCATCTCAGAGACCCGCTTGCTGGCCCCCATGATATTGGCCGGGTTCACGGCCTTGTCCGTGGAGACGAAAACAAATTTTTCGCATCCATAGCGGTCTGCCACATCCACCATGTTTTCAGTGCCCATGATATTGTTTTCCACGGCCTTCCACGGATGGGCCTCCAGCATGGGCACATGCTTGTAGGCGGCGGCGTGAAAAACAATCTCCGGGGAAAACCGGTCAAATACGCTTTCTATTTCCTTGACGTGCTGGACATCGCCAAGATGGGCAATCACGGAGACATTGGGATAATTGCGGCACAATTCCAGGTCGATTTCATACAACGGGCTTTCCGCCCATTCAAAAAGAATAATCTTTGACGGCGCAAACCTGCAGATCTGCCGGCACAGCCCCCTGCCGATGGAACCGCCAGCTCCGGAGACGAAAACGGTCTTGCCCTTTAAAAACGCCCCGATTTGTTCCTGATCCAGCTCAACGGGATTTCTGCCGAGCAGGTCCCGGAACTCCACATCCCGGATGGCATTGACCGTGACCCGGCCGTCGATGAGCTCGCCCATGCCCGGCACGGTTTTGAATTTAATGTTGCAGTACTTGCACAGCTCCACAATGGAACGGATTTTTGCCGCGTCCGCCGAGGGAATGGCAATGACCACATCAGAGACACCAAGCCGGTCCACAGCCCTGGGAAGGCGGGTGATCTTGTCCACAACCGGCACCCCGTGAATCTTTCTGCCCTTTTTTCCCGGATCATCATCGAGAAAGCCCATCACCTCGTATCGAATCGAGGCGTTGTCCTTGATTTCGCGCAGGATTTTTTCCCCGCAGTCGCCCGCACCAATGATCAGAATTCTGTGCGGCGCACTCTTTTTTTCTCTCAAGACCCTGACCAGATTTTGAAACAGCGCCTTTGTCCCGGACCTGCGCGCCGACTGCTCAAAAAGCACCCTGGCGGCCACGCGAACCCCGGCAATGGCAATCAAAGTAAAGCAATAATCAATCAAAAAAATCGACCTGGAAAAGCCTTCAAAGCGGTATCTGGCCAGCACAAACAAGATCAGGGCAACACTGGCGGCAGTGGAAGCCTTGATGACGTTGAAAAGATCATTTAAGCTGGTATATCGCCACATGCCGCTGTAAAGATCAAAATAATAAAACGCGGCAACCTTTATGATCAGCACGTAGGGCAGAAGAGTAAAAAACGGCACAAATTCCCGGCTTGAAACGCTGAAGTCAAAACGCACAAGGTAGGCGCCATAATGGGCGGCCATCAGCAATAAAATATCAAGGCAGAGAATGATAAAAAAGTTTTTGGAAACTCGGATTTTCAATTGTGCGGTCCAGTTGGCAGATTTGTTTTAAAGTGGGTGCAAAGCCTGTTTCATCAAGCGAGATAAATACCACAGCCACAGAGGTAAAGCAAGACCGGCAAGCTGGCCTCAAACCCTGATTCTTGCCTTCCTGACACAGGGGAAAAAAACGGGTCTTTAATGCTGCCATCAACTTAAATTAAAGCCAATAATCAAGGTTTGCCACCCAGCCGTCCTAAACCGGCTCAACCATGTCTGAATCCAGCTCAACCGATACAGACTGCATGATACTGGAGACCGAAAGCACCAGGCGAAAGTGTTTGTCCGTGCGAACCACCACGCCTTCAACATCCTTTAACGGGCCCCTGGTGACACGCACGCGCCTGCCCGGATGCAGAAAATCCGCCGGAAAAACCGGAAGCCCCAAGCAAAGGGCCTGGTGGATACCGCGAAGCTCACGCACCAGGGTAACCGGGTCTGAAACATCAATAACCCGGGCGATCTGATTGGAGCGAAGGGCTGTGTACCGGCCGGGATCATCTGCCTTGAAAAACAAATAACCCGGAAACAAAGGCAACAGGCTGTAACGGACCCGTTTGGCCGAAGACTGCCGGCGCCGGACCATGGGCAGAAAATAACCGATGCCGCGATCGGCCAAGTAGCCGGCCAGGGCTTTTTCCCTGCGGCTTTTCACATGGGCGATGCGCCAGCTGATGGAATCTGCCGGCAACGCATCCGCATTTTCAAGCAAATCCTCCGGAAAAATCGGGCTCGGGTTTTTCTCCGGTGACAGGGTCATGCTGCAAACCTTTCTTAATCCAGATAAATGGCATGATTACATACCATGATTCCATAACGCGTCAAGGCTCGGGTGACCGGCGAAAAAAAAATATTCTGCTCCGGCGTCCGCGGGTTCAGGCGACCTTGAATGCAGCATGCTGGTCTGCAGAAGGCACTGACGCCACCATGGAGGTGTCAATATCGGATCTGACGTAATCAGCAACCAAATCGATGGTGCCGGCCATCTCAAAGACGGGATGAAAATTGAAATCCAGGAGGGATCGGTAAAATTGGGCGTAGACCTCCGGCCGCGTGCGGACAAAAACCTGATGTGGTGCGGCAATCCTGAAAAACTGCGCAAAATGATGAATCATCAGATAAAGGCTGGCGGCGGAAAAAAATTTGGTGTCCGGCCGGGTGTAAAACTGCGGGTAAAACCGGATGATTTCAATTCGCCGGGAAAAGCGGTTCAGGGAAATCATCAGGTCCCGGGAGATTTCCCTGCCGCTGGATCGGCTGACAACGAAATATGCCATGCAGTCGCCCTCTGCCGCCCACCGGATTCGGTAACGGGCCAGCAGGCGCGGCAGGTTCTGACGCATAAACAGGGATGCAGGGGCAAAGGCCGGAACCGGCATGGGCGGACGCTCACTATCTGCGGCGCTGTTTTTTGCGGCCGCGGGTTTTCTGGTTGGACTGGCTGATCTTGATGGAACGGCCCTTGATCTGGATACCGTTTAGCGCCTTGATGGCGCGGTCCGCCTCTGAATTGTCCGGCATGTCCACAAAACCAAATCCCTTGGACTGGCCTGAAAATCGGTCTTTTACAACATTGACACTTTCAATGGTGCCGAATTCGGCAAAAGCGCCTTTTAAGTCTTCTTCGGTCACATTATAGGCAAGGTTGCCGATGTACATATTCATATAAGGATTCTCCTCTGCTTGGGTGGCATTTATGGCAATGGCGCGGTTTCCGTTAATCCGCCACACAATCAGCGGAAAAGCGTCGGATCGGGCCCGGTCCTTGAAGGGCAAGCAAACAGCAAAGGCGGGCCTGAAAAAATCACAAGGACCCGCCGCAAAAGTGCTCTTTACCACAACATTATATGTATGACAGAAATCAACGTTTCTGTCAATGTTTAAAACCATGGACATCCCGGCAGGACAAATACACCCCTGCCGGACAATCCCGTTCTTCAAAGCCGGAAACTATCCGGCGACATGCTTTTCCAGCACATCCTTATACAACCGGGCCGGCTCCGGGACTTCCCGGAGCGCATCAATGCGGTCCACGGTTTCCTCATACAGATTCCAAGTGGCCGAGTGGTCCACCTGGAGTGCGGCCCCTTCCAGGGACAGGCCTGCAAACGCCCCCCGGCTCCGGCTGTAGGAATAAATCTCGGATTTCAAGGTCACGTCCGTTGCCGCACCTGCCTGCCGGCCCACGGGTCCGGCCGCCACGGAAGCGTCCGCGCCCACTGTAAACCGCCCGTTTTTGATCTGATCAACGGCCTTGCGGCTTTTAAACACCAGAACCAAATCCGTGGCCTGGGCCCCGATCTGCCAGCCAATGCTTCCTCCGTAAAGTTTGATGAAAAAGGGATTTTTCCAGTTGCCCGCATCATCGCGCACCGCAACCACACCGCTACCGTAGCGGCCGCCGATTATGAAACCGAGCTTGTAGACGCTGGGAATTACGGCAATTGCCTCGGCCTCGTTGAGAAGGGCCGGCGGAATCCTGTTTTCCGGAATGGCACGAAGATCTTCAAGAACCTCAATGCTGTTTTGAATAATTTTCAGCTCCCGGCTGTTGCCTGCCTCGGCCGTGCTTCCGACGATCAGCACACACACGGCCGCAGCCGCCATGATCCAGCATACATATCCCGTCAATACCTGTTTCATCTGATTTCTCCTTTGTTTTCAATAAAACGGCAGCAACGGCTGCCGAGCTTTAGAAAAAATTTCGCAAAATCCATTCAAACAAATCGTCCCCGGCGGGTTGAAAAGTGCGGTACATCCTGCTTTTTCCCGGGTTGGGGGCATGCCGTGGTCCGCGCTCCGGTATCAGCGGTTCGGCATCAAAGCGTGCAGGTCCGGGTCTTTGGGATGAAGCCGTGCGCACCCGGACCCTTCCGGTCTGCCGATGCCGCTCATACTCCCTGCGCTTTGCTGAATCGGCCAGCACCGAGTAGGCTTCCTGGATATCTCTAAATTTCCGGCTGTCGCCGCCGGCGTGATCGGGGTGATACTGCTTGGCCAGGCGGCGGTAGGCAGTCTTGACCTCTTCATGGCTGGCATCGGCAGGGATGCCGAGAATGGCGTAATAACTCCTTGCCATAATCCATGCCCTCCTGATGCACCCTGTAAAATTTTCCTTTTATGGGATTATCGAAAATTTATAAAAAATATAAACAATCCAAACCGGTTCGTCAATTTTTATGCAGCCCGCATTTCCTGCTCCACGTCCGCCATCATTTCCTCGAAATGCGGAATCTCCCGGCGCCTGAGCAAGCTTGGGATCTTTTCCGTGTCAATGACGTGGGGGTAGCCGTGATGGGTTTTCAACATTTTAACAATGTCAAGGCGATCTGAAAGGCCCTTTTCAGACCGGGGATCCTTGGCGTAGCGGTGCAGCTTCATGGCAATGATGTACTCAGGCTTTAAAATACTGATGCCCCGGCCCCCAAAACTGAGGATGTTGGTGGATTGCTCCCGGTTTTCAAGAATCCAGCGCATGAGCTTTCCGGAAACCGGGCGGCTTTCAGCAGACAGAAAATCCACGTAAAGCCTGGTTTTTCGGTGACGCAGGCTGTGGCCCGGAGAATCGGAGGTTTCAAAGCATTGATCAAGCACGGCCGATTTTTCCGAAGCAATGTCATCTTCGAGAAATGCCTCAAAATCAGCTTCCTCCAGCAGCACGTCCACATCAAATGTCACCCGGGGTTGCACCGGCGGCTGAATGTACTTGGACGCCGCCATGGCTCCCACCAGGATGGCAGTGTCATAGACCCGGGACACGTCCAGGATCACCCGGTCAAATTTGTTAACCTCCGGATCATCTGAAAAAAAATCCAAAAAATGTTCGGCCACGACAAAACACTGGGTTTCATCACAGGAAGTAATTTGCTGGAGCATATATTGAGGCTTCCTCTCCTTGATGGCGCCGTAAAAAGTCCAATATCTGCGTTACGCGCAATTTCTCAGAATTTCACGTACGGATAAGTACGCTGCATTCTTCGAAATTGCGCAAGCCTTGATCTTGAACTTTTTACGGCGCCATCTAAAATCAGACTTTTTACGGTGCCATCTTCCTTGGTTTGCGCAATCATATCCATAAATCCGTTGGCATGCAAGAACATCATTGACATTGCCCCTTTTGCATCGCATATGAAGTATGATATAAACAAGATCGGCCAGACCCGGATTGTTTGAAAAACCGAAAAGGAAACCATACCTGCTGCCTACAGGACGTGTTTATCCATGCGGCTTAAAAGTGAAACCATCAATGATTTGCTGGTGGTCAAAGTGCTGGACAGCGCAGTTGACGCCGGCAATGCCCTTGAGCTCAAGGCAGAGCTGCTGCCCCTGGTGGAAAAACACCGGAAAGTGGCCATAGACATGGGCAAGGTAAAATTCATGGACAGCTCCGGGGTGGGGGCAATGCTTTCCTGCCTTCGCACCATTCATCACAACAGCGGCGAACTGAGACTTTTCTCGGTGAAGCCCAACCTGTATCAATTGTTTAAACTGGTGCGCCTCGACACACTGGTTGGAATCCATGAAAACCGGAAAACCGCCCTTGAAGCCTTTGATCGCAACTCCGATGCCAATACCTGATCCGAAAACCAGCCCGGAAAACCGCAAAAATGCCGATCCAGGCCACCCTATTCTGTTTTTTTTTCCCTTTGAAAACCTGCCTGAAAACGCCAATGATCTGCTCGGGCGATTATCGGAGATCTCGGGCATCCACGCCGGAGACCTGCGCTACAGGCTTGCAGGCCGGGGCCTTACCCGGCTGAGCCCGGACCCGGCGCCGGAAAAAATCAGCCATTGCGTCAGGCAAATGCAGCACATGGGCCTTGCAGCGGTACAGGTGCCGGAATCGGCAGTGAGGCGCCGATTCCGGCTGCCAACGGCCAGAAAGGTCAGCATCACCGATTCCGCTGTTGTGTTTTTTGACCGGCAGGACAATGCGGTGCTCACAATCGACAAAAAAACCGATCTTCTCTTGATTGCTGCCGATCTTTCCGGAAAAGCCGTGGAAAAGCCAAACCTGTGTCTTTTTACGGAGGCCGGATCAGCCGGCAGAAATTTTGACCAGGCATTGAAACGCATATCAGCGGCCGCTCCCGCAGCCGTGATCTGCAGAATCAACCAGGAAGCGCCTGCAGCGGTGTTTGTGGATCACACAAGGTTTTCCTACCCCAGCATGCAAAACCATATGGACCTTAGTGCAGCCGTCAATTTTCGCAACCTGATGGCCATTGTCACAAAACGCGCCGGATCGGCAGTCACGGATCATTTCTTTGGCGCCGCCCGCCTGCCCGGGGCCGTGCCCGACTACCAAAGCGATCAAAAAGAAATCCTGGCCGCCTTAAACCGCTATACCCGCTACATGGTGGCCGCAGCCCAGGCCGGCGTTTTCCGCCAGACCGAAAAACCGGCTGATGATGCCGGTTTAGCCGGCATCCCAGGGTTCACCGGGCCTGACCAGACGGCACAACCATCCGAAAATCAGCAGGATTTTTCGTTTTCCAGCGATTCGTCCTCACCCCGGGAGTCCAAACCCAAACCCCCGCCTGAGCCCGATTCTTTTGGTATCAAGGGCTATTTCGCAAATGCGCCTCACGAGTTTATCATGGGCGGGGTTTTTGTGGTGATGGCGGTTTTATGGTGTTTTTTCAACCTTCAGCGCTTTGACCACCCGGTTTTCTGGAACACTTTTGCCGGCATGGGTCTGGTCACCGCCGGTCTGGGGCTTTTCTGCTATTCCCTGGTGATGCTGCACTACAAACGAATGGTTGAAAACACCCCCACCTCCAGGGTGCGCTCGGTGGCCATGGGCACGGCCGAGCTCGGAGGGCGGGCCCGCCGATATTATGATCTGTGCTCACCCCACAGCAAAACCAAGTGCGTGTATTACTGGTGCACGTATCTGCGCCGGGTGCGCACTTCAAAGGGAAACAAGTGGCGGGTGGAAAAAATTGCCCGCTCCGGGGCCCTGCCCTTTTATTTGGAGGATGAAACCGGCCGGATCCTGGTGCGGCCCAGGGGCGCGCTCATGCTTGCGGACAAAAGCCGCCAGGAATTTTGGGGCGGACAGGGAATGTGGCTGGCCCCGGATCTCCGGGACAGGGGCACAAAAATCATCGAAACCCTGATTGCAGAAGGCGCCCGGATCTACGTGCTGGGCGCGGCCGGAACCGAACGCACCGGCCCGGCCTTCAGGCAGCGGCTCATTGCCCGCCTTCGGGCGCTCAAATCTGACCCTGACGCCCTTGCGCAATACGACACCAACAACGACGGCCGAATTGACGAACACGAATGGGAGGCCGCCCGCACGGACATGGAAACCCGGCTGTATGCCGAATCTTTGGCCGGGGGCACAGGCCCCGGCGAGCGGCCGGTGATCAAAAAACACAAACTGGCCATGATGCCGTTTATCATCGCGGACTCTGAATCGGCCATCATCCGAAAACTGGCCCTGCGCACCTGGCTTCTGCTGCCGGGCGGTCTTGCGGTTGCCGGTTTCGGGGTGCAGCTGCTCATGCGTCTTTACAGCGGATAACAAACCTTGCACCTTGAACCTTGATGGCACCGTAAAAAGTCTGATTTCAGATGGCGCCGTAAAAAGTCCAAGATCAAGGCTTGCGCAATTTCGAAGAATGCAGCGTACTTATCCGTACGTGAAATTCTGAGAAATTGCGCGTAACGCAGATATTGGACTTTTTACGGCGCCATCAACCTTGAACCTTGAACCTGAAAAGGGATAAAACCCATGACCACCATTATCCTGTTGATTCTTTTAGGGGTGATTGTTGCCCTGATCGTTTACCTGGTTGTCATCTTCAACGGCCTTGTGCGGCTGAAGCATAACATTGACCGGGCATGGAGCAACATTGACGTTTTGCTCAAACAGCGCTACGATGAGCTGCCCAAGCTCGTCCGGGTCTGCGAGGGTTATATGCAGCACGAACGGGCGGTGCTGGAAAACGTCACCCGGGCCCGGGCGCAGTTAGACAATGCCGGCAGCGGCGGGGAGGTAATCGAAGCCAACAATGCCATTTCCCAGGCCCTGCGCTCGCTTTTTGCCGTTGTGGAGAACTACCCGGACCTCAAGGCGGACCAGGCTTTCCGGCAGCTCCAGAGCCGGGTTTCCCAGCTCGAAGACCAGATTGCCGACCGCCGGGAACTTTACAACAACAGCGTGAATCTGTTTAATATCCGGATCGAGCAGTTTCCGGACGTATTTGTGGCCAACATGATGAAGCTTGTGCCCAGGCAGCTGTGGCAAATCGAGCCGGAACACCGCAAAGACGTCAACATTGAATTTAACATGGCATAAAACCCGTCAAGGAGTCGAAAATGGATGAACATGAACACGAACACAACGCCATTGCCACCCGGGCCGTGCATGCAGGCGAGGTCCGGTTTAACGAATACGGGTCCGTGACCACCCCGATTGTCCAGACATCAACGTTTATCTTCAAAAATATTGAAGAAATCCGGCAACTGGCCCAGGGCGACATGGAACGATTTGAATACGGCCGATACGGACATCCCACGCAGCTGGCAGCCGAGCGCAAGCTTGCGGCCCTGGAGGAGGCCGAGGATGCGATTCTTTTTTCCTCGGGCATGAGCGCGATCACCACGGCCCTGTTCAGCCTCCTCAAGGCCGGGGACCACATGATTATCACCGATGATGCCTACAAGCGGACCCTGGATTTCTGCAAGTCGTATCTGGGCAACTATGACATCGACTGCACGGTGGTGAAAATGTGCGACTACGAGGCCATGGAAAAAGCCATCAAACCCAACACCAAGGTATTTCTTTCCGAATCGCCCACCAATCCGTATTTAAATATCATGGACCTGGAACGGCTCATGGACATTTTCGGCAAAAAGGACATCATCGTGATCTCGGACTCCACCTTTGCCACCCCTTTTAACCAAAAACCCCTGGAATACGGGGTACACCTGGTGGTCCACAGCGCCACCAAGTATCTGGGGGGCCACAACGATCTGCTAAGCGGTGTGCTTTTGGGCAAACGGGAACTCACGAATCCGATCCGGGAATTTCTCAAAATCACCGGCGGCGTGATCGACCCCAACTCATCGTATCTGCTGATCCGCGGGCTCAAAACCTTCCCTTTGCGCATGGAGCGGCTAAACAGCAACGCCCAGGTGGTGGCCGAGCACCTGGAGGCCAACTCCAAGATCAACCGGGTCTATTACCCCGGGCTTTCCAGCCATCCCCATCATGAAGTGGCAAAGCGCCAGATGAAAGGATTTGGCGCAGTGGTCACCTTTGAGGTCAAAGACGATGCCGAATACGTGCTCAATTTCTTAAGCCGGCTGAAAATCTTAAGCATCGGCCCGAGCCTGGGCGGAGTGGAATCGCTAATCACGCACCCGGCCACCATCAGCTATTATATGCACACCCCGGAAGAACGCATGGAACTGGGCATCAAGGACGGGCTTATCCGCCTGGCCGTGGGCATAGAAGATCCCCGGGACATCATCCATGACATCGATCAGGCACTTGAAGGAGCCGAATAATTTCCCTTCCGGTTTCAAGAACCCTTGACAGGACCAAAACCGCGTGCTAATGATGGTGCGTCTTTTTCGTCGGGGCGTAGCGCAGCCTGGAAGCGCACTTGCATGGGGTGCAAGGAGTCGCAGGTTCAAATCCTGCCGCCCCGACCAAATAAAATCAAAGGGTTATGGTTTGTCCATAGCCCTTTTTTTGTGCCAAAATGGCTTTGGGTACAAAAAAATGGGCCGTTAACAGCTAAGACAAATTCATTATACCCAAATTTTTTTTCACGGGTTATAATCAAATTTGGAAAACCTGTTTATGTGTCTGCCGGCTGACATTGAAGGCAAGGAATTTGAAGAAAAAAAAGCGCATATAGAAAACCAATTAACATGTCTATGAACAAACCGACAAAATTTGAGAAGATCCGGAAAAGATAACTTTTTACGAGATTGTCAAATATTAACAAGAGAAAAAATTTTACCGGTCGCATTGCTCTGATTTCAGCGCCATGGCCCTTGTTTGAACGCCCCTCGATTCAGCTCGGCGCGTTAAAAGGATATCTGCAAACCGCCGAACCTGAAGTGAAAGTCTCCTGCAGCCATTTTTTTCTGCAGATGGCCGAAGCTGTTGGCTATCCAGCATATCGGATGATCTCCCAGCGCGCATGGCTGGCTGAAAGCGTATATGCAGCACTGCTTTATCCCGAGCACTACGACAGAATTGAAAAGTTTTTCAATCAACAGGCGCCGAAAAACAAGGACGGGGTGGAACTTAATTTCTTAAGCCTGACAAAACAGGTTAAAGCCGTATCAGATGGTTTTATCAGGCAAACCGACTGGAACAGCCTGGATCTGGCGGGTTTTTCGGTATGCCTTTGCCAGTTGACGGCATCCCTTTATTTTATCAGACAGATCAGGCGCCGGTGCTTTGATCTGCCTTTAATCGCAGGCGGGTCAATCATTGCCGGGCATACAGCCGGGGATCTGCTGGCGGCCTTTCCAGAAATAGACCTTATAATAAGCGGAGAGGGAGAACTACCCCTGACAAAAATAGTCAGACATCTTAAAAGAGGCGGACTGTGCAATGACATATCCCCTACAGCAGGTATTATAAGCAGAAAGCATGAACAAAATAATTGCCAGGCACCCTTCAGCCAGCTCGCAG
>NZ_JAWODO010000049.1:0-21386 GCF_046483245.1 Desulfosalsimonas sp.
ATGCCTGGGTGATCGGGGCGGACTCCATTGTGGTCATCGACGGGCTGATCCTCAACAAACCGGGGTCAGCCGCTGGGGCCGGGCAGATGTTATGGCGCCTGAGCGGGCGCACCCACCGGGTGATCACCGGCTACAGCATCTGGTGTGAAAGCCGTAAACACCGCCACAGCGATGCCTGCATCACCGAGGTGACATTTAAGGAATTGACCGAAGATGAAATCAACTGGTACACACAGACCCCGGAGCCCTGGGACAAGGCCGGGGGCTATGCCATCCAGGGCATTGCCGCGTTCATGGTCAAAAGCATAAACGGATCCTATACCAACGTGGTGGGCCTGCCCATGTGCGAAATTGTCGAGCATTTGACACAGCACGGTGCCATCCGGCACGGGACCGGGCAAACCCGCAACCCGGCCACAGCTGATGCCGCGGGAAAGTATTGATACAAATGAATGCCATCGCCGAAAACATCAAACAAATCAGAGAGCGCATCACAAAAGCCGCTCTGGACTGCGGCCGCAGTCCGCAAGCCGTCCGTCTGGTGGCTGTCACCAAGACCGTTTCCCCGGAACAAATCAGAAAAGCCGCTGAAGCCGGCCTTGACTGTTTCGGGGAAAACTACATCCAGGAAGCGGACAAAAAGATCACGGCCCTGGCAGACATCGGAGTGACTTGGCATTTCATCGGGCATCTGCAGTCCAACAAGGCCAAATACGCAGTGCGCCTGTTTGACCTGATCCATTCGGTGGACAGCCTCAAGCTGGCCAAAGAACTCAACCGGCAGGCCGCCCGGCACGGGCGGGTCCAGAAAGTATTGATCCAGGTCAACCTGGGAGGGGAAAAAACCAAGTCCGGCGCAGAAAAACAGGCGGCAGAAGAGCTGGTCTACGATGTTGCCGGGCTGGAAAACCTCTCTGTCCGGGGCCTGATGACCCTGCCGCCGTTTTTTGACACCCCTGAAAAGGCCCGGCCCTATTTCCGGCAGCTGGCGGAACTGCACCGCGAAATTGCGGCCAAAAACATTGCCAACGTGGAAATGGCGGAACTTTCCATGGGCATGACCGGCGATTTTGAAACCGCCATTGAAGAAGGCGCCACCCTGGTGCGCATCGGCACCGCCATTTTTGGAAAGCGCTTATGAAACTGCTGCTCCACATCTGCTGTGCGCCGTGCGCCATCTATCCCCTTGACTGCCTGCAGCAAAAAGGCCTCGAGGTCATGGGATTTTTTTACAGAAACAACATCCATCCGTTTACCGAATGCATGAAGCGCGAAGACACCCTCAGAGCCTATGCACAACAGACCGGCCTGCGGGTGATCTTTCAGGAGGGCTATGACATCGAGGGCTTTTTGCAAAGCGTTGTGTTCAGGGAAGCCCACAGGTGCCGGTTCTGCTACCATGACCGGCTCATGACCACAGCCAAACTGGCCCGTAGGGGAAAATTCGACTATTTCTCCTCCACCCTGCTTTACAGCAAATTCCAGAATCATGACACCATTGCCGAAATCGGCCGGGCCGTGGGCAAATCCGCAGGCGTGCCGTTTTATTACGAGGATTTCAGAACCGGGTGGAAAACCGGGGTGGAGACATCAAAGCAACTGGGCATGTACCGGCAATCCTATTGCGGCTGCATTTACAGTGAAAAACAGCGATTCTATACCGGGACGGCCAAAAAGCGGCAGGACGATAGCTGATGTTTGGCAATTTTCTCTACTTTATCATCGCCCTGCTGATTTACACCACCTATCCGCCCCCGGCACAGCCGCAGATGCCACTTTTCCAGGCTTTAGGCTTTTTTGCCGCCATTTCCCTGCTATTTGCCGCCCTGACCCGGATTTTGTTCAAAAAACTCGAAGACCGCATTGAACAGGGCGATAACGGCGACCTGCACCAGGCCTTTGAATCCCTGATTGTGCGCCAGTGCATCATTGCCATCGGACTGTTTGCGGTCAATATTTATGCTCTGGAATTAAGCGGACACCTCCGCCAGATCCCTGCTGTTCAAAGCATGCCCACCCTTGGCGCAGTGCTTTTTCTGGGCCTTTTTCTGGGATATCTGTGCATTGTCTGGGCTTCTGCCCACAAGGCCCACGAAAAGCTTTACCGGACCGGCATCACCCGGCGCCGCTACGTGGTGTCCCATATTACCTTTTCCATCCCGGTCCTGCTGCCCTGGTTTTTTCTCTCCCTGGCCGCGGACCTGATTTATGTGCTGCCCTTTGATGCGCCCCGGGCATTTCTGAATTCCACCACGGGCCAGATCCTTTATTTCCTGTTTTTCCTTTTTGTGATCGCGGTGTTCGGCCCGGCCTTAATTCAGTATTTCTGGGGTTGCAGGCCACTGGAAAAAGGGGATGCACGTACCCGGATCGAGAATTTGTGCCGCCGGGCCGGGGTTTCCTACCGGGAAATCATGCAATGGCCGCTGTTTGGCGGCGGCATGATCACTGCCGGGGTCATGGGCCTGGTTTCACGATTCCGCTATATCCTGGTGACCCCGGGGCTGCTGCGCTATCTGGCCCCCGAGGAAGTCGAGGCGGTGGTGGCCCATGAAATCGGTCATGTCAAACACCGGCACCTGTATTTCTACCTGGTTTTTCTGGCCGGATACATGGTGATCGCGTTTGCAGCCCTGGATTTTATCGTATTGGCGGCCGTGTATCTGCAGACGGTTTTGGGAGCAGCCAATGCCGGGGGGCAGACCTTTGTTTCCGTGGTGTTTAGCATGGCCATGATTGGGACCTTTTTTGTTTATTTCCGGTTTGGATTCGGCTATTTCATGCGCAATTTTGAGCGTCAGGCCGATATCTCCGTCTACCGGCTCATGGACTCGGCCGTGCCGCTGATCACAACCTTTCACAAGATTGCGGCTTCCAGCGGTCAGGCTCCGGACCGGCCCAACTGGCATCATTTCAGCATATCCGACCGCATCAACTACCTGCGCAAATGCGAGGCCGATCCGGCCTGGATCCGGCGCCATCACAGAAAGGTGCGCGCAAGCATGGCCGTTTACCTGGCCCTCATCCTCGGACTGGCCTCAGTGGGCTACAGTCTGCATTTCGGCGCAGCCGGGGAAAATCTGTCCGGAAAAATGGCCGAGCAGATCCTCACCCGCCAAATCGGCCAGCAGCCCAAGGACCCGGAGCTGCACGTGATGCTCGGGGATTTGTATTACAGTAGAAACAATCTCAGCGCCGCAACAGAGGCCTATCAGCAGGCCCTGGACCTGGATTCCGGCAATGTGGCGGCATTAAACAATCTGGCCTGGCTATATGCAACCTCAGAGTCGGATACCGGAATGTTTCAGCCGCAAAAAGCCCTTGAACTGGCCCAAAAAGCCGCAGACCGGTCTTTGGAGCCCCATGTGACAGATACCCTGGCAGAGGCCCATTTTGTCAATGGCAACTATGAAAAGGCCGTTGAAACCGCTAAAAAAGCCCTGTCTGCGGCAACAGAGAGGCAGGATTATTACCGCGGTCAGCTCAGGCGGTTTGAGCAGGCCCTGGACAACAACCACAGACCCCGGTGACAGCAAAAAAAATGCAACGCCCCTTGCCGTCCGGAAAACCGCTTTTTGAACTGCAACAGGAGGATGACAACACCCTGACCGTGGTCCTGCACGGCCGGGCCGATATCACCACCGCGCCGACCCTGATCCGGCAGCTGCCGGCATCTGTGCCATCAGACCAAAGGATCCAACAGCTGAAGGTGGATTTTGCCCGCGTGACACAGTTTGACGATTACGGGGCCATGGTGGTGCTGCGCCTTGTTCAGATACTCCAACTTACCCACGACCAGCTCAGTTTTGTCAATCTTGCCGAAGACCATGAAAAAACCCTGGCACTGGTGGATTTCGGCCAGCCGGACTGCCGTATCCCGTCGCACAAATCCGGCAACCTGATCATCCAGCTCGGGGATGCCACCATTTCGATTTTCCGGGGCGGGGCCTTTTTTATTGAATTTATCGGGGCCATGGTGTTTTCCCTTCTGCGGGTTTTCAGACGACCCCGGTCCTTCCGGGCCGGTGATACCATCGCATACATGAAAACCACCGGTGTGGATGCCCTGCCCGTGGTGGGGCTGATCACTTTCCTGCTGGGCCTGATCATGGCCTTTATGTCCTCGCTGCAGCTTTCCCAGTTCGGGGCCAATTTGTATGTGGCCTCCCTGGTGTCTCTGGCCATGGTTTCCGAGCTGGGCCCGATCATGACCGCCATTGTGGTGGCCGGCCGGTCAGGATCGGCTTATGCCGCGGAAATCAGCACCATGAAAATTTCAGAAGAAATCGACGCACTGGTAGTCATGGGCTTTGATCCCAACGTGTTTCTGGTCCTGCCCAGGGTTGTGGCCGCCATGGTGGTGGTACCGCTGCTGACTGTGTTTGCCAGCATATTCGCCGTGGCCGGCGGCCTGGTCATCGGAGTGCTCATGCTCAATCTCAGCCCAGGGGCCTATATCAACCAATCCCTGGATGCCCTGACCCTGTTTGAGGTCATGTGGGGACTGTCAAAATCCGTTGTATTTGCCCTGCTCATTGCCCTGACCGGATGCTTCCGGGGGATGCAGGCCCGGGGCGGGGCCGCGGCCGTTGGCAGCGCCGCCACTTCCGCAGTGGTGACCAGCATATTTCTGATTATTTTGTTTGACTCGGTTTTTGCGGTAATCCGCAGCTACTGGTAAGAAAGGTTTATGGGCGCACAAGACATCATACGGGTTGAAAACCTGGCCGTTGTTTACGGTGAAGACCATGTACTGAACAAAGTGAACTTTACGGTAAACAAGGGCGAGATTTTTATTATCGTTGGCGGCTCGGGCTCGGGCAAGTCCACACTCATGCGCCATATGATCGGTTTGGAACAACCGGCCGGGGGAAAAGTCTTTATCGGGGATACAGACATTGCCGCATCCGGTGAAAATGCGGTTTCCCGGGCCCTGAGACGCATCGGGGTGCTGTTTCAGGCAAGCGCGCTTCTCGGCTCCATGACTGTGGCGGAAAACGTGGCCCTGCCAATAACGGAATTTTCCGGATTGCCGGCTGAAGCCGTGGCCGCAATGGTGCAGATCAAGCTTTCCCTGGTGAGCCTGGAGTGCTACGGCGACCATTTGCCCTCGGAGATCAGCGGGGGCATGAAAAAACGGGCCGGCCTTGCCCGGGCCATGGCCCTGAACCCGGACATCCTGTTTCTAGATGAGCCTTCGGCGGGCCTGGATCCGGTAACCGCGGCTGAAATCGACCGGCTGATCCTGCACATCAACCAGACACTGGGCACCACCATTGTCATTGTTACCCATGATCTCGACAGCATCTTTGCCGTGGGCCAGCGGGCCATCATGCTGGGCAGGGAAACGGGCAATATCATCGCCCGAGGCGCACCCGCGGATTTGCGGGACCATGATCCGGACCCGGAAGTCAGGCGCTTTTTCACCCGCAGGCCGCCGGATGCCTAACCGGCATAAAAGCAGGGACCGGCTTTTGATCCGGACAATCTAAGATTGCGCACCAGGGACAAATCCTTTATAAAAAAAATGATCCACGGCAGTTGACCCAATTGATCAGGAAAATGTTTGCATGCAGTCTGTACGGACCAAATTCTCGGTGGGATTGTTTGTTATCCTCGGTATGACCGCGGTGATACTGATAGTTTTATGGCTGGGCATGGCCCAGTACTTCCAGGAGGGACACAAGTACACTGCCTATTTTGACGAGTCGGTGCAGGGCTTGAGCCAGGATGCGGCCGTCAAATACCGGGGGGTGAACGTGGGCCGGGTGGAGCAGATCAACGTAGCCCCGGACGGGCGGCTCATTGAAATCGTGTTCACCCTTGACAAAACACTCCGGAAAACGGCCAATCTCGTGGCCCAGATCAAATCCGTGGGCATTACCGGCATCATGTTCGTGGAGCTGGAAAGACAGGCGCCGGACGAACTGGTTACGGTTCCGGATTATAAATTTGAACCCAAACACCCGGTTGTGGCCACCCGGCCTTCTGATATCAAACAGCTTTTATCCGATATTAATGAAATTCTGGGAAGCATCAAGCAGGTGGATGTGGAAGGCATTTCAGTTCAGCTCAGCCAGCTTCTGGAAAAAAGCAACCAGCTGCTCGACACCCAGAAGTGGAGCCGCCTCCGGAGTTCTGCGGAAGAAAGCCTGCAAAACATCAACGGACTCATTACCGATACCAGACGGGCGGTCAACCGGATTGATGCGGCCGTGAACACAAGCGCCGGCCGGTTTGACAACGCGGTAAACCAGGTGGGAAAGGCCGCGGAAACCGCAGACGACTTGTTTGCCCGGGGCTCGGCAAGCCTGGATGGGGCCGAAGTCCGTGTCCGGGACTATGACCGGCAGATGGCCGATATCATGGAACAACTCCGTGAGGCTGCAGCAAATATCAACAGCCTGATCAATCAGCTGGAACGGCAGCCCTCACAGATACTTTACGGAGAGCCCGTGCCGGAAAAGCCGGTGGCACCGGAAACCAGATAAACAAAGGCCTTAAGACAAAAAAGCGCTTAAAAAATGAAGCAAAACATCTTGTTCATACAAATGCCGGCCATTGCCGCAGCCATTTTCGCGATCCTGCTGCTGCCCGGGTGCACGGGTTTCAGCGAGCCCCCCAGAGCCGTGGAATCCTATGTTCTTTCTTATCCTGCGCCAATGCCGGCTGACACCAAAATCACCGCGCCGGATGCAGTGCTGGCCGTCCAGGCCTTTGATGCAGCCGCCCCTTACCGGTCCAGGCAGATGGTGTATGCCGATCACCAGTTGCGCAGAAAAACATACGCCTATCACCAATGGGTATCAAAGCCAACAGAGATGGTCCGGGACCTGATCATCCGGGATCTTCAGGCAGCACAGGCGGTCCAAAGCGTGACCCGCGCCGAAAAACGGCTGGAATCCCCCACGCATGTGCTTTGGGCAACCATAGAAGCATTTTACGAAGATGACACCCGCAGCCCGTGGCAGGCCGTGCTGGAACTCACAGCAACCCTGGCCGAAACCCAAAGCGGGCAGTCCGGGCGCTCCATTATCATGACAAAAACCTACCAGGCCAGACAGGACCTTGAGCAAAACAACCCCCTGGGCCAGGCCAGGGCCATGAGCACGGCCCTGGCAGAAATTTCAGAAGATCTTGCAGCAGACCTCCAAAAGGCCCTGGGGCGGTAGTTTTGTCTAGAACGTATTTTGCCGGCAGAATTCTTCCACGGATTTGCGCTTTGGTGCAGAGGGCACCTTGGAGGGGTATCCCATGGGAATCAGGCTCACCAGCTCATGATTTTGCGGCACTTTGAGCACTTCTGCGGCCTTATCCTGGTCAAACAGGCCCATGATCACCGAGCCCAGCCCCAGGGAATGCGCAGCCAGAGACAGGTTCTGGGCGGCAAGGCCGAGATCAAACATAAACCAGTCACCAAACTTGGTGGTCACCTGCCCCTTGTAATAACCGGCCTCATTTAGGCGGGCGCACAATGCCAGCACCACCGGAGCGCTGCCAACGGCCTTGTGTGCCGGGTTGGACTTGGGCACGGCCTCCTGCTGAAGCCGGGCCTTTAATTCCGAATCGGTTACCACCACCACCTCCCAGCACTGGGTATTGGCCCAGGAAGGCGCCCACTGAACAGCTTCAAGCACGGACTTGAGCACGTCGTCGGAAACGGGTTTGTCTTCAAAATTACGCACGGTGCGTCTTTGGTAAATGGCGTCTAATACTTCATTGCTCATGGTTTGGCCTCCGCTGTTGATTGGTTTTCTAAAAGCCGGGCAGCCATTTCCAGGTCTGCCGGTGTGGTGATCTTGATATTGCCGCGGCTGCCCTCGATGATGCGCACGCCCACACCCATACGCTCCACAAGGGATGCGTCATCCGTTCCGAGAAATCCATCAGCCGCGGCTTTTTCAAAAGCCTTTTGGATAAGGCGGAAATCAAAGGCCTGGGGGGTCTGGGCCAGCCAGATCCCGTCCCGGTTTACGGTTTCGGCAATCAGGCCGCCGGCCTCAACCCGCTTGAGGGTTTCTGCGGCAGGAATGCCCGCAATGCACGCCCCGGTTTCAAACGCCCCGTCAATACAGCCGGAAATGAGCTTGGCCGTGACAAAGGGACGCACCCCGTCGTGGATCACGACAATTTTTTCAGGCCGGTCCAGGCTGGCAAGCCCGCATTTCACCGAATCCTGCCGTTTTCGGCCCCCGGCTGTGAGTTTGACGGGTTTTTGGTTCTGTACCAGGGGCAGAACCGATTTGCGGCAAAATGCAAAATCCGCCTCCGGAACCACAAGGCAGATATCGGCGATCCGGGGATGTGTGGCAAAAACCTGCAGGGTGCGCGCAAGAACAGGCATATCCCCGAGCGCAAGAAACTGCTTGGCAACCGGGGAGCACATGCGCACCCCGCGTCCGGCCGCCACGATCACGGCTGATGCCATATGCCGGGTTGCATTCATAAACAAATCACAAAGCCTATCGCAGATATTTCAGGCTTTTGGGAAGGGGGATGCCCTTTCCCATCCGGTCTTCACCGTAGTTGACCCCGGCAAGAACCTCGATGTCTTTTAGCGCCCGGACATCGCCCTCAAAACTCACCTCCTTAATGCCTTCCTTCTGTATCATTCCCCCGGCCCACTGGATATCGAGCACGCTGCTGGCGTCAAAGCGATGATCGTCCACCACCAGATCCACCTGCCCGCCGTAGCGCTGGACCACCTTGGCCACCAGCAGGCTGGGCCGGCAGTGAAACCCCAAATCCTTTGGGATGGGCACCTGGATGGCGCCTTTTTCCACGTTTTCCTTTAAAATTTCCCTAGCCTTATCCCGGCCGGAGGAAAAATAGTGGTTGACATAATACAGACCGTAATTGATGGTGCAGTCCAGCAGGCGGTCGGGATCAACAAGTTCACAGAGCTGCCTGCGCACCACCCGGTAGATGTTTTTATACCCCACCTCGATTAAATGCCGCTCGTAGAAATGCAGAAGCCGGCCCATGATCTGCAGAAGGTGAAATATCACGGAAAAATAGGAACGAAACTGCTTCAGTCCCCGGTTGCCGTACCGGAATCCACCGTGGATCACATAGGAATCAAACGAGGACTGCAGGTTGTGCACCAGCATTTCAAAGCGCCGGATCTCCACTTCGTTGACCTTTTCGGGCACCAGGGCCTTTAACCCGTCGCGGTCGTATACCTCGTAGAACTCATAAGTGTCAAAATCATCGGCAATGGAGAGAAACTCATTGGCCACCCGGACGATCTGGTTTCGCTGCTGGTCCTTGTCCTCATCATAAATATTGTAGTCCAGCATCTCACCGGAAGACACCCCCGGAAAATTGGTTTCCGGATATCCGCCCTCGGCCGGTTCGGCAATGCCGAGCCGGCTGGCTTCCTCCAAAATGGCCGGCGCCAGGTTGGACAGGGATCCGGTGATAAACGAGAGCACGACCTCGCCGTGAACCCGGAAATCCTCCTTGGCGTCAATGTCGTAGAACACAAGCCGGTTTAACACATGCTTCTGGGTGTATCCGGCAAGGCTCAAATGGCGGACTGCCGCGGCCAGCTCCCGGTAATAGTACCAGTCTGCATTGTTTTTGGCCCCGTGGAAATCCAGGAAATCCTCGAGCAGATGTGAGCTGGTGATCAGCTTTGAATAAAGGCTTTTGGTAAAGGATTTTTCCGGGTGGGAACAGGTGCGGATAAACATGAGGCAGCGCATGTAATTGTGGGAATAAAACCGCACCCGCTCTCCAAAAGAAAGATCACAAAGCCCGTTTGCCGCATCGATTTCCATTACATCCGCCTATATTGCATCATGTTGGGTCTCGCTGACCACCTGGTCGATTTCTTTGGCCAGGCCGGGGGGCAGGCCCTCGATGTCCACGTTTAAAAATCCGCGAACAATGGTGGAAACAGCGGTTTCCTCGTCAAGCCCCCGGGCCATGAGATACTCGATTTCCCGCTGGTCGATCTTTCCCACGGCCGCCTCGTGGGACATGTCCACGCCAGGCACCCGGCCAACCAGTTCCGGAATGGCGTGCATGATGCCCTCTTTTAAAATCAGGCCCTTGCATTCCAGATGCCCCTTGACCCCCTCGGCCCGGGCATCCATCTCGCCCCGGGCGATAATGGTGCCGCCTGTGGTAATGGCCCTGGAAATGATTTCCGCCCGTGCCCCGGGATGCTCCAGAATCACCGTGGAGCCGGTATCGAGCTCGCATCCGGGCGGAGCTACCAAAATGCTGTTAAACCGCGCCACCGAATCTTTGCCGGCCAGGTAGGTCACCGGGTTCATCTGCAAAGATCCCACCGGACGCAGGGAAACATAATTGGATACCACTGTTCCGCCTTCTTCCACGTAAATGCCCGTGCGGGGGCGCACCTCGATCTGCTCACCCCAGCGATGGATCATGGTAAAGTGCAAAGTGGCGTTTTTTTTGACATAAAATTCAGAAACGCCCACGTGCAGACCGCTGCGAAGATGCTCGGCAGTGGCGCAGCCGGTAATAATATGGATGCTGGAATTTTCCTCTGCAATCACCACGTTGTGTACATGCTGGGACAGGCCTTCCTCTGAAATATACAGGCAGGACTGGACCGGTTCGGCAACCTGCGCCCCGGGAAGCGAGCGGATAAAATATCCCTCATGGGGGATATCACGGGTCATGCGGGTATAATCGTCCTTTTCCGGGGAAACCAGGCGCCACATGTAATCGCTGAGCCAGTCGTGGGTTTGCAGGGCCTGGCTGATGCCCATGATTTCAACATCTGCGGACCCGCATCCGGAATGGAGAACCGAGCAGTCCTTTTGAATAAAGGTTCCGGAGCGGTTCTGCCCGGTGATATCCACACCCACATTGAGCCATTGCCTGGCTTCCTCGGGATCTACATTGTCGAGCTGCTCCAGATAGGCATGCGGATCTGCCTGGTCCTTGTATCCGGGCTTGTAGCTCTTATTGTCATCCCGGACCGCAGCCTTGTTTTTACCGTCTAGCTCGCGCATCGAAAACACTCCTCATAGCCGTATTCGCGGATCCATTGCAGAATTTCCCGGGCGTTTCTGGCACAGCACAACACGCCGTTATACAGCACATGTCCCTTGTCTGCGGTGATGTAGTTTAAAATGTGGCCGGTATGGGTGATCACAAGGGCGGATTTGCTCTTTTTCTCGCGGTGGGCAATGGCACCCTCCTTTGCCCGCTGGCGCACACCCCGGCCGAGCAGCTCATTGATAATCTCGCCGAGCAGCACCACGTTTTCCAGGTCCACACCGGACTCGGGCTCGTCGAGCAGAACCAGATCCGGGCTCTGGGCCAGCAGCTGAAGCATTTCGGATCTTTTCATCTCACCGCCGGAAAAGTTCAGGTTCAGATCCCGGTCCAGAAAATCCGTGAAATTGGCCTTTTGGGCCAGCTCTTCCACATTGGCGGACTTTTGCCCAGCACACAGGGAGACCACGTCCCGGGTTTTGAGTCCGTTTATGGCCGGCGGCCGCTGAAAGGCCACGCCGATTCCCAGCCGCGCCCTTTCGTGGATGGGCATGCGGGTGATATCCTCGCCTTTAAACCAGATATGCCCGCTTTTCACCCGGTAGCCGGAAAAACCCATGATGGTCATCATCAGGGTGGATTTGCCCGACCCGTTGGGTCCGAACAGGATGTGGGTTTCTCCCTCGGGAATCTCCAGGCTGATTCGGTTTAAAATGGTGCGGCCCTGAACCTCCACCACCAGATCCTCGATTTTTAACATAACAATCCTCTCATGTATTCATGCAAAAAAAGTTGCGGCCGGCGCCGTCCATAAGCCGAATTCTGTTCCCGCAAACCGGGTTGCCCCGGTTTGGGGCCACGATCATTCATCTGTGGATGCCGGTTGCCCGGCACCTCCTGCGACCTACCCGGAAGCATCAGGCGGGCCGCCCTCAAACGCTCCCCTATTCGGTCTTGCACCGGGTGGGGTTTACCTAGCTTCCCCGGTCGCCCGGGGAACTGGTGCGCTCTTACCGCACCGTTTCACCCTTACCCCGCACCCACTTTTATCGCCAGGCACGTTTTTCTAAAAAAACCGGTCCTGGAAATAAAAGTGGGTGCGGGGCGGTCTGCTCTCTGTTGCACTTTCCTTCGCGTTGCCGCGACTCCACGTTATGGAGCACCCTGCCCTGTGGTGTTCGGACTTTCCTCCGGCAGACGCCTGCCCGCCGGCGATCGTCTGGCTGACGCCGACCGCAATTCCATTATAAAACATAAATCAACCGATGGCAATGCGGACACATCCGCAGCTCATTTCCGCGATGCAGTTCATTATACAACTGGGGCGGAATATTTAAATGGCACCCCTTGCACACGGCATTTTCCACCGGCACCAGGCCGATACCGGCGCAACGCTGCTTGACCTGCCGGTACTGGGCCACCAGGTCCGAATCCAGTTTGTCGGCAAACTCTGCTGCTTTGTCCTGCAACTGGTTCATTTGTTGCCGCAGTTGTTGAGTCTGCTCTGCCAACTGCTGCTTTTCCGCATCGATGCGCTCTTTTTCTGCGGTAAAAGCCCTATTTTTTTCCTCCAGCTGCTTTTCCGCAGCCTCCAGATCGTCCAGGCACTGCAGGCTGGCATCCTCGATCCGGGAACTGGCCGCACGGATATCCTCGATTTCCTTTAACATCCCCTGGTATTCCCGGTTGGTCTTCACCGAGTTGAGCTGAACCTGGCGCTTTTTGATCCTGGCCTGGTTCGTCTCCAGTTCGCCCTCATAAGCCCGGTAATCCTTTTTCAGGGCGTCCACATGCGCCTTTCTGGTTTCAATCTCCTGGGTCCATGCCTGGAGCCCGGATTCAAGGGCGGCCATTTTGTCAGGCATGGCCTCGATTTCCGCCTGCACCCGGCCGGCCTCGCGTTCGTTTTCCTGCAGTTCAATGAGCAGCTCCAGCTGCGGTTTGCTGATCGATAGCATAATTTACCCGGCTTTCATAGGGTTTGTATTTTTCGGCAGGCCCCCTCACACGTGGACAAAAGGATCGGCCTCCCGGTCAAAGACGTTTACATCAACCGACTCGCCGGCCGCATGGACCGCATCCCGGATTCGGGAGCAGATCACGTCAACCACAATGTGCTCGGAGGCAAAATGGCCGATGTCAATCAAGCCCCGCCCCCTTTGCACGGCATCAATTGCGTCATGATACCTTAAGTCCCCGGTGATCAGCACCTGTGCCGGGCTGGCAAAAAACGCTGCGAGCAGGCCGCCGCCGCTTCCCGAACACACGGCCGCACAATCCACGGAAAAATCAGCAGGCCCGGAAAAACGCACCCACGGCAATTTCAGCCGATTCTTTAAATCCCGGGCCAGTTCACCAAGGGTCACTTGCGGCATCATCCTTCCGATGCGGCCCAGACCCTGGCCGGCTGTCTCCGATTCCAGGGGATAGACATCGTATGCCATGGTCTCGTAAGGGTGGCGGGCCTTTAAATGCGCAATCACCGCTTCCAGGTCCGCCTTTTCCACCACGGTTTCCATCCGGACTTCGGAGGCCTCGGAAAGTTCGCCGATCACCCCGTCATAAGGGTCCGCGCCGGGCCCGGGCATGAACGTGCCTTTTCCCGGACTGCGAAACGTGCAGCAGGAATAATTGCCGATGCGACCGGCCGGGCTTTGGCATACAGCGTCAATGAGTTTTGCTGCATGGTCTTCGGGCACAAACACCACCACCTTGTACTGCCGGGACCCGGAGGCCGGGCATAGCACGGACAGGTCTGCCAACCCGATTTTTTCGCACAGCACATCATTGACTCCTCCTGCAGCACTGTCAAGATTGGTATGGGCGGCAAAAACAGCCAGGTGATTTCTGGCGGCGGTTTCGATGATGGCACCGGTCGGACTGTCTGTGTCGATGGCGGACAGGGGTTTGAAAATCAGGGGATGATGGGTAATCAACATATCCGCCCCGGCCCTGACAGCCGCATTGACAGCCTCTAAAGACGGCTCCAGGGCCACGAAAACATTTTTGACATCCCGGGCCGGGCTGCCGAATTGAAGCCCGGAATTGTCCCAGTCTTCGGCCAAATGCGGCGGAGCCATGTCAGCCATAATTTTGATGACATCAGATACCTTCATTTCCACGACCTTTCACAAAAATTGGGTTTTGCCGATTTGATGGCACCGTAAAAAGTCTGATTTCAGATGGTGCCGTAAAAAGTTCAAGATCAAGGCTTGCGCAATTTCGAAGAATGCAGCGTACTTATCCGTACGTGAAATTCTGAGAAATTGCGCGTAACGCAGATATTGGACTTTTTACAGCGCCATCAGATTTCAGACAAAAAAAGGCGTGGAGGTCATTGCGCCCACGCCCTTTTGTCCTGTTATCTCGGTATTGATATGTCATTGCCGTGCTTATGATATGACCGCCCGCATCTTCCGGTTTTTTCTTCCTTGATGGACTCCTATGGCATATCACCGCAAACTTGTCAACTTGCCAGTTTATTGATTTTGATCATAAGGGGGCGATTTGATGATAAACCGCCGGCAATGGTTTGACAAAACAACGGCCGCAGGTTTGGAGCAACCGGTAACCTGCCGGATGCGTTGACATTTCTGAATTTTTCATTATTTTATGATTTCCGGCACGTTCATTTTCACTTTGTATGATCCATACAACAGGCAAAGGAGTTGCAAAAATTATGAAGATACTTCATCTCTACTACACATCCACCGGAAACACGCGCAAGGTTGCAGAAACCATTGATCAGGCCTTAAACAATGCCGGACACCAAGTGGACTCGGTAAAAGTGGGCAAAAACACCGGCGATGATATCAACCTGCTTGATTATGACATGGTTTTTGCCGGCTCCGGAGTCTATGAATGGCTGCCCGGCAAATCCATGCAGGACCTGTTTGGCCGACTGCGGCGCAAGCATGCCGAAAACGGGGATATCAAGCCGGCATCGCCCAAACGCAGCGGGAAAAATGCCGTGATCTACTGCACCTACGGCGGAGTGCACACCGGCATCAACGAGGCCATCCCAGCGGTAAAATTCATGGGCCAGCTTTTCGACCACCTGGGCTTTACCATCCTGGATGAATGGTACGTGCCAGGCGAATACGTGCCCGAAAAAATGCAAAAATTCTCGGAAGCCGGCCGGATGGGCGATATCCGGGGCCGGCCGGATGCCCATGACTTAAATGAAGTGGCCCAAAAGGTCAACGGCATCCTGCGGGTATAACGCATAAAGACCTAAAAAGCCCCGGAAAAGTCTTTGTTCCCGGGGGTTTTCGTATTGTAAAAAACGTTGCTGAATTGTTGTTTGGTGGGCCCACCAGGATTCGAACCTGGGACCGACCGGTTATGAGCCGGTGGCTCTTCCAGCTGAGCTATGGGCCCGTTTTTCTTTCTTTGCTCCCTAAAAGGCTTTGTTTACCTACCGGCTCGCCTGTTTTTTGTCAAGGCCTTATTGGGCATCGGCGGTCTTGGCTTAGGATTCGATAAAATATTTGAGCTTGCGGCTCCGGGTGGGGTGCCGCAGCTTGCGCAGGGCTTTGGCCTCGATCTGCCGGATGCGCTCCCGGGTCACGTCAAAGTCGTTGCCCACCTCTTCCAGGGTATGGTCTGATTTTTCACCAATACCAAAGCGCATGCGCAGAACCTTTTCCTCCCGCGGGGTCAGGGTGGCCAGCACCTTGCGGGTCTGCTCGGACAAGTTGAGGTTAATGGCCGCCTCTGAAGGCGACATGAAGGTCTTGTCCTCGATAAAATCGCCCAGATGACTGTCGTCTTCCTCGCCAATGGGCGTTTCCAGGGAAATGGGCTCCCTTGCGATGCGTAGCACCTTGCGCACCTTGTCAATGGGCACTTCCATTTTCTCGGCGATTTCCTCGGGCGAGGGCTCCCGGCCCATTTCCTGGACCAGGTAGCGCGAGGTGCGGATGAGCTTGTTGATGGTCTCGATCATGTGCACCGGAATCCGGATGGTGCGCGCCTGGTCGGCAATGGCCCGGGTGATGGCCTGGCGGATCCACCATGTGGCATAGGTGGAAAACTTGTAGCCCCGCCGGTATTCAAACTTGTCCACCGCCTTCATCAGCCCGATGTTGCCCTCCTGGATCAGGTCGAGAAACTGCAGGCCGCGGTTGGTGTATTTTTTGGCAATGCTGACCACCAGCCGCAAATTGGCCTGGACCAGCTCGCCTTTGGCGTCCTTTGCCCGCTGGTGGCCATCTTCGATCCGGGCCATGATCCGTTTCAGGCTCCGGGCCGAGGCCTTGATCTCGCGTTCGCGCACTTCGGTCTGGGTGTGGAGCTTTTTCAAGTCCTCAAACAGCTGGACCACTTCCCCGCTGCCATAGACCGAGCAGGCGCACCCCCACTTGACAAACCCCTTTTCCTTTTCCAGGCGCTGGCGAACTTCGGAAATGGGGGCGTCAAAGGCGGCGGCACACTCGCAGAACACCTTGTGAGTGGTGTCAAACCATTCCACCTGCTCGTAAATCTTGCGCTCGATTTCCTCGATCACATCACTTTCCAGGCGCCAGTCCTTAAACAAATCAAAAATCTTGCGGTTTCGGCGGCGGATGGAGCGCATAACCCGGCGCTGCTCGTCGGCATCCATGGATTCATGGAAAATCCGGTCCCGCAGCTGCTGATTTTCCGCGTCAATGCTTTTGATGTGATCAATGGTTTCAAGAAATTTTTCAATCTGAAGCGATTCATCCACGATGGTGTCGCCCTCGTCGATATCGCGCAGCACATGCTTGGGCCGCAAAGTGCCGGCGGCAATCTGATCGCCGAGGTTGATGATGCTGTCAACGCCCAGTGTGGTTTCGAGCATGGCTTTTAACACTTCCTGCTCGCCAACCTCAATCTTTTTGGCGATTTCGATTTCACCTTCCCGGGACAGCAGGGTCACCATGCCCATTTCCCGCAGATACATCTTCACCGGATCGTTGACCGACCGGAATTTGGCTGTTTCATCCACTTCCTCGGTGTCGGCAACGGTTTCTTCGCCCTCTTTTTTGGTCTCCGATGACAGGCGCTGCTTTTTTTTCTCCACCACCTCGATATCCAGGTCGTCGAACCACATCAATGTTTCATCGATCTGCTCCGGGGACATCATTTCCTCAGGAAGCACCTCGCTGATCTGTTCATAGGTCAGATAACCCTGCTCCTTTCCCTTGGAAATCAGCTGATTGACTTTTTCCTTCTGGACTTCTTTGGATTCGCCCCCTTTTTTTGCGGACCGTTTTGCCATAAATCCCAAGCCTCCTGGTATTTTAATCATTATAACAAAACCCTGCGGCAGACGCTGGTTAATGCCGGCCGGCGGCCTGTTTCTGTTTTTCGCTCAACAGCTTGAGCAGCAGCTGCTGATCATTGTTTTGCTCGGCCGCCCGGATGCGGTCAAGCAGATCATTTTTCCGGCGCTGCTTGCAATTACTGAACTGGGACAAAAGCAGGCGGCAGCTCTGCTCCGCCCAGCAGGCCTCTTCCATCATCATGGAAGTCACCATCTGCCGCTGTTGTTCATCACCGAGATGTCCGAGCAGATCCGACGCTTTTTTTCCGTCCCGGCCGAGCACCCGGCAGACCTGCCGGCCCAGCTCCTGCATACGGGAATCCTCAAACTGCTCCAGGATCCGGTTTTGCTCCACTTCGGCGATCATCTCCGGGTACTGGATCATCATGGCCACCACCTTCATTTCCAGGCGGTTGGTCGGCTGCCTGCGGGCTTCAGGCGCCCCGTCTGCGCGGCCGCCGGAATTCGGGGACGGCGCGGACTGTTGCCCTGAACTGCCGCAGGCGCGATTGCTCAAAGACGGCTGCTGCTGGCGAACTTTTTCGAGCACTGCGGCCTCGTCCACGCCGATGGTTTCAGCCATGTGCTGGATGTAGACCGAGCGGGCCACTGCATCCTGTATCTCCGCGAGCACCGGCGCGATTTCCGCGATGATTTTCACCTTTCCCTCAACGGTCAGCCTGTGTGCGGAAACCGCGTTTTGGATCAAAAAGCCAAACAATGTTGGCGCGTTTTGCGCCAGCCGGTCAAAGGCTTCCGCCCCCTGATCAAACAAAAAAGAATCCGGGTCATGACCCGAAGGCAGTAAAATCACGGCCGCCTCCATGCCTTCCTCAAGAAAGGCGCCGATGGTACGCTTGGCGGCATTGATGCCGGCGGCATCCGAGTCAAACACCAGATAAGCTTTCTTGTCCCCGGAGCCGGCAGCCCGGCTGAGCCTGCGGATATGATCCCGGGTCAAAGACGTGCCCAGGGTGGCCACGGAATTGGTCAGGCCGTGCTGATGCATGGCCAGCAGATCAAAATAGCCTTCAACAATATAAACGCAGCCACGGTTTCTGCAGGCGGATCTGGCTGCATGCAGGCCGTAAAGGGTGCTGCGCTTGTGATATACCGGACTTTCCGGGGAATTTAAATACTTGGGCAGGGCCTCATCCATAACCCGCCCCCCGAATGCCACCACCTGGCCGGTCACGTCCCGGATGGGAAAAATCACCCGGTTTCTGAACCTGTCGTAATATCCGTTCTGCTGTTTTCTGGGCACAATCAGTCCGGCTATTTCCGCAAGTGAAAGGGAAAAGCGTTTTTTGCGCAAAAACCCGATAAGGTTGTCCCAGCCCTGGGGTGCAAAGCCGATTCCAAACTGCCTGAGAATCTCCGGATCCATTCCCCGCTTCTCAAGGTAACTTCTGGCGGCCCTGCCCCCGGGGTTTTTCAACAGCATCTCCTGATAAAATTCCATGACCCTGCGGTTTAATCCCAGCAGCTGCTCTCTTTGTGATGCCTCCTGCCGCTGTTTATCAGACATGTCCGGGGCGGGCAGGCTCACGCCGTATTGACGGGCCACGGCTTCCACGGCCTCGGGGAAGCTGATGCCGTCGTATTTCATCAGAAAAGTAAACACATCCCCCCCGGCCCCGCAGCCGAAACAGTGAAAAATCTGCTTTTCCGGGCTGACGGTAAACGACGGGGTCTTTTCCGCGTGAAACGGGCACAGGCCGGCATAATCCTTTCCCGCCTTTTTCAGAAACACCCGTGCGGATATCACATCCACGATTTCCCCGGCATTTCTGATCTCGGCAAGCTTTTCATCTGGTATATACAGCGCCAAGCGATGCTACCTCCGATGCAGGCTGTATGCTAAAGACATATTCGGGCAGGAATGGGCAGGTGCCCAAATTTTAATGAAAATAAGGATTTGACACGGGATTGTCAACTTCATTTTCAGCCCCGGCCTTTCCAGGACACCGCGGGCTGGTATCTGTTGGCTACAAGGCATCGAGAAACGCCACTGCCTCGCGCAAATCCAGCCGGCCGTCATACAGGGCCCGGCCCGTAATAATGCCCGATACCCCGTCGTCTGCCAGTTTGGAAAGGTTGCGGATGTCATCCATGCAGGCAACCCCGCCCGAAGCCACCACGGGTATGCCCACAGCCCTGGCAAATTCCCGGATGGCTTCGATATTGGGACCGGTCTGCATACCGTCGCGCTCAATATCGGTGAAATTGATGGCCGCCACCCCGGAGTCCTCAAACTGCGGCCCCAGTTCAATGGCTGAAACCTTGGTGGTCTGTGTCCAGCCCTCGATGGCCACCTTGCCATTTCTGGCATCAATGCCCACCACGATCCGGCCCGGAAAATCCTGGCAGGCCTGTCTGACCAGGTCCGGATCATAAATGGCCGCACTGCCGATCACCACCCGGTCCACGCCCCGGTCCAGATACATGCCGATGGTATCCAGATCCCGGATACCCCCGCCCACCTGAATGGGCACCGATCCTGCCGCTGATACGATCTGCTCGATGGCTGCAAGATTTTTGGGGCTTTTTTCAATGGCCCCGTCAAGATCCACAACATGAATGAGCCGGGCGCCCTGGTCAATCCAGCGCACCGCCATGGCCGAAGGATCGTCTGAAAACACGGTTTCCCGGTCCATGCGCCCCTGCAGCAGGCGCACGCATCGTCCGCCCTTGATATCAATTGCCGGTATAACAATCATTTTACATAACTCCTCAAATCCGAAACAGCGTGGCTAGAGCGTTCCCTTGGAGGACTGGACCCCGGCAATCCGAGGATCATAGCCGGTGGCCAGGTCCATGGCCCGGCCCACGGACTTGAAAACCGATTCAGTGATATGGTGGGTGTTTTCCCCGTAGGGCACCCGGATATGGAGATTCATGCCCACGGCATTGACCAGGGCCCGGAAAAATTCCTTTGCCAGCTGGGGGGAGAAATCCGAGTCCGGATAAAGGCCTGCGGGCAGGTCATAGACCAGATAGGGCCGGCCCGAGAGATCCACAACTGCCTGGCAAAGGGCGTCATCCATGGGTGTTGCGGCAAATCCGTAGCGCACAATGCCCTTTTTGTCCCCAAGGGCACGACCGATTACATCGCCAAGCACAATGCCGGTATCCTCCACGGTGTGATGAAAATCCACATCAATGTCGCCCCTGGCGCGGACATGGAGATCAAACAGGCCGTGGACAGCAAACAGGGTCAGCATGTGGTCAAAAAAGGCAATGCCGGTATCCATTTCGTGTTTGCCACTTCCGTCAATGTCGATTTTGGCAGAAATCCGGGTTTCTTTGGTGCTGCGCTCAGCTTCCGCGGTTCGGGCCATGTTTTGTTTGTCCTTTGTGCAATCCGTTTTCCGGTATCACCCCTGGCTGCATACTGCAAAAGCGCCGGTTTTGCGCGCCGGGAACAGGAAGGTGGCAGATTGTATTGCAGATAAAAAAGGATCCATGCAGACGGGCATTCGGAAATGGTTTTAAATTATGGTGGAGATGAGGGGGATCGAACCCCTGACCTCGGCGTTGCGAACGCCGCGCTCTCCCGGCTGAGCTACATCCCCACGAAATTAATAATCAAGTATCATTACCAGAAGCTTTTGCGGAGGTCAAACAAAAAATAATGCCGTTACCACGGCCCCCGGATGCCGGGGCGGGTAAGGACAAAGTCGTAACGCACCGGGTCGTGGGGCACCATTTGCGCAAAACCGGCCGTGATGTCCAGGGCGGTTTTGAGATTGGCCTGCCTGCGGTCGGTCAGACCCAGTTGGCAGCATGCCCGGTACATGTGCACATCTAGCGGAATGACGAGCTTTGCCGGGTTCATTTGCTCCCATCCCCCGGGATCCACTGCATCGCAGCGCACCATCCAGCGCAGAAACAAAAACAGGCGTTTGCACGCGCTGCCCTTTTCCGGCATTGCCACCAGATGACCCGGATTTTCCGGCCAGTGCCGGGCCATTTGAGATACAAACGCACCCAGGGCGGGGGCATAGGTGGCATCCTCCGGGCCGGCGCCCCGGGCAAAGGCTTGCTCAAGACTTCCGTGCCGGTCCGCAACCCCTTTTAAACCCGCAAGCATGGCCGCCACATGCCGGCCGGTGGCAAA
>NZ_JAWODO010000065.1:0-3770 GCF_046483245.1 Desulfosalsimonas sp.
TTAAAAATCATGAAACAATGGTAACCACCCTTGCCCATGTGCTTGACGGGCATGAGGCGGACAATCCCGACCGGGTCAAGGCAGTCTTTGCCGATGACGGGCGGGCGCTTTATTTTTCCAGGGCCGCCATTCCATTCGGTCGAAACGTTGATACTCCCCCTTTGTATTACGGCCATATCGGACTATATGCCTTTCGGAAACAGGCCTTGGACCGTTTTGTGGCGCTTTCTCCCGGACGTCTCGAACAGCTTGAAAAACTGGAGCAGTTGCGTCTTCTGGAAAACAACATCCCGATTCACGTGGCGATTACCGAATTACGAAGCATCAGCGTCGACAGGCCGGAAGATCTGGAAGCCGTCCTTGCCTTGCTGACCGGCAGGGAAGCAGAGTAGCAGGCATTTAAGCGCCTATGAGGTTCTGCCGTATGAACCGGGCAAATAACGATTCCTCTTCGTTCATGAAAACAATTTTTACGCCGATAACGGCAATGGGAATATCGCCGGGGATTTTACCGGCAATCCGCACATAATCCTTCTCCGTGGTAACCAGAAAATCGGCCTCTCCCGATACGGCGCTATCCACGATGCCCCTGATTTCTGCATCTGTATACGGATGGTGATCCGGAAATGCTTCGTGCCCGACGACACGTGCTGCATTATTTTCAACGACACTCAGGAAATCGCGATTTTTTGCAATACCGGAAAAGATGAAGACGTTTGCCTGCAATAGGGGAGAAACGTCGGATTCGTCCGTCTCTGGAAGGATATCCTGCCCCAGGGGAGCGGTCCCGTCATATATTCCGGACAGAAACGGCGCATGATCCGTATGGAAAATCGGTTTGTCCCGGAAGCCTGACAGATCTTCCGGCAGGATATTTACCCGTTGGTGCTCCATGGCATTTGCCGCAGCGTCGCAGCCCGCACCGCAGCGCGTAAAAACGATGGCGCTGCTCCGCCTCAGGGCCGAGACGTGCTCCCGCAGCATGCCCCGCGGCATCAAATGGCCGTTTCCGAACATGTTGCGGGCGTCCAGCAGGACCAAATCCAGGTTGCGGCGCAACCTTCTGTGCTGAAAACCATCGTCAAGAACAATTATATCCGGATCGAACTCCGATATGGCGCGCCTGCCACTTTTGTAGCGATAGCCGGAATTTCCCGTATCAGCCGGCAGGCAGGCATCTTCTAATTCCGTGACGATTTCGCCGATGGCCGCATCCGGGGGCAGGTGTACGTCCAGCCATGCCTCGCAGCGGTCCGGCACCGTGAGCCCGGAGCGGCTGCTGTAAAGATCCCGGAAATTGTAGACCAACTCGGGCCGCTGGTCGCGCATGTACTGGGATATTCGCATCATCATCTGAAGCAGCACCTCGATGGTGTTCTCCCGGTTGTTGGCCAGAGATGCGTGCAGGCGCCTGCCCGTGCTCACCATCTGGGTTTCCAGGTATCCGTAGCATCCCAGGCAGGCCACCAGGTTGGTGGGCTCGCCGATGACCGCCCAGGGAAAATGATAGTCCTCGATGAGCCGGGCCGCACCGTCGCCGTTTTCCTCTTCGCCCACCACCAGGCACAGGGCTGTGGGCAGGCGGGGGCCGTAGCCCCGGCGCAGGGCCAGGAATGCCTCCACCATGGCTGCACACCCGGATTTCATGTCTGCAGTGCCCAGCCCGGAAATGGTATCCTGTTTTTCGTGCCAGCCGTAGTCCTCGATATCGTAGGCCGTGATGGTATCCACGTGGCCGATTAAGGCCAGTTCGGCCTGGCCTTTTTCCGGCAGCACCACCAGGTTGTAGCGGGTTTCATCCACGGCCTGGACTGTTGCGGCAATGCTGTTTCGCTTCAGATACCCACGGAGATAATCCAGGATATCGTTTTCCTTGCCCGACGGGCTGTAGATGTCCACCAGCCGCTGGAAGAGTTTTTTGAGTCGGTCTTCGCTGATCATGTCATATTCGTTTTATTCTAGTGGCCGTTTTCGCGCTTTTTCATGCGCTGGCGTTCCTGGTCGAGATTCATGGTCAGATACACGTGCTGCTGGGGATTGCCGAAACCCTGGTGCTCGAAGAAACGAATGGCGGGCATGTTGTCGGCCTCGGTGTCCACAACCAGGATGCGCACTCCGTCGTGGAGCATAATGGACTTGAATCTGTAAAACAGGCGCTCGGCAATTCCCGAACGCTGGTATTCCGGCAGTACGCCCAGCCACAGAAGATATCCGTATTTCCAGGCGGATCGGTTTTTGCTTACCGTGGTGCCAAGGGCAAATCCGATGATCTCGTTTTCATGCTCGGCTACCAGGCAGAATTCCGTGTCACTGTAAAACAAATCCGCCACCTCGTATTCATCCCAGGCGCGGTAGGTGTTGGGCGCCTTTCTGGCCACAAACAGCTGCTCTCCCAGGTGGAACACGTCTGCCAGATCATCGATTGTCATTTCGCGGATTTTGACCGCCTGTTTTTTGGTTTTAACGGGTTGGGCACTGTCTGACTCAGCAACTTCTGTCATGGGCGACAAAAACTCCTTTCTTTTGCGTTGATTGAACAGATTTAAAGTTTTTCTGATATGTTTGAGCTTCATTGCTGTTGGTTTTACATGCAAGATAAGCATTAACCGGCTTCGGGCAAACCCGGCCTGTCATGACCGGGGCTGTTTTGTTCGGGCTGGCTGGCAATGTGGATGGTGCGGGTCGGGAAGGCAAACCCGATGCCCTCTTTTTCAAAAGCTTCAAAAACAGCAAGGTTCATTTTTTCCTGAATATCCATGTATAGGTTGTAATCCGGGTTCAGGACATAATAGACCACCTCAAAGACCAGGGAAAAATCCCCGAATGTTTTGAAATGGGCCCGGTCAAACCGGGTGTTTTCTGTCTCTTCGATAATGCGGCGGACGATTTGCGGGATTTTTTTCAGTTTTTCCGCCGGAGTAAAATAGCGTACGCCGAATGTAAATGCCACGCGACGCTCCCGGAAGCGGGTGTAGTTGCGGATACGGCTTTTGAGCAGGTCGTTGTTGCCAAAGATCAGCAATTCCCCGCCCAGGCTGCGGACCCGCGTGGTTTTCAGGCCGATTTTTTCCACTGTACCCGGGTAATCGTCCACAATAATGAAGTGCCCGACTTCAAAGGGCCTGTCAAGAAGAATGGAAAGGGCGGCAAACAGGTCCCCGAGAATGTTTTGTGTGGCCAGGCCGATGACGATGCCGGCCACCCCGAGACTTGCAATGAGAGTGGTTACGTTGACCCCGATGTTTTCCAGAATGACCAGAAGGACAAACCCCCACAAAATGGTCCGGCCGATCAGGGTCATGACCGTGACGCCAGAGTCGCCCACCGTTTGCCCGGTTTTTCGCCCGGCGTACATGCGGAAACCGCTTGAAATAAAGCAGCTGGCCCAGAGCCCGATCTGCAATGCCAGGGCAATAAAGGCAACGCTGGCAATCAGGGTCCCGGCACGCCCGGGCAGGTCCAGCAGAAATGAAGCCGGGTAAAAGGCGGCCAAAAAAAGTGTATAAGACTTGGTTTGTCCGGCAATTTCTGCAAACAGGGCACCCAGGCCCGTGGCGGGTCTTTGGTCCCGGGAACCGGCACGGCGGGCTATGATTTTGCGAAGCAGAAGCACGCAGCTGGTGAGCACAAAAATAACTGCCAGTGCAGAAATCCACTGTCTGATATCATTCCCAAGCAACTGCCCCCGGAAAAAAGACATATTCTTCTCCTTAAAATCAAAAATAAATATATACATGCATATGAGGCATGTAAACCCGGAGCTGGCGGAG
>NZ_JAWODO010000152.1:0-43318 GCF_046483245.1 Desulfosalsimonas sp.
CCTGCGGAACCGTCCGCGGCCGCCGCGCGCGGTAGGCTCCGGCGATGGACGACCCCCTCGGTCGATGTAGTCTTAGCACTCTAATTCTTCCCGCATAGTGTCTCCAAGATACTGTTTTGAAGATGAAGAGCCAGGACCATTTTTTCTATGCTTAAACGCGAATTGCTGAAGTCGTTTGCTAATTTGCGCGAGACTTTGGAAATACCTGATCCTGCGCAATTTCGAAGAATGCAGCGTACTTATCCGTACGTGAAATTCTGAGAAATTGCGCGTAACGCAGATATTGGACTTCCAAGGAAGTCCAAGGACGGGGTCGGTTTGTAAGCGACATTGAGCGTTTACGGATTCAGCCAATGCCTTCGCTTAAAATTTCAAAAACTCGGCCTGTCGGCCTCAAACAGTTTGAAATTTTTTAGCTCCGGCATTTGCTGAATTTTTCCGTAAACGCTCAATGTCGCTTCAAAAACCAACCCCGTCCTTGGACTTCCTTGGAACCGTCCTTCCAGGGCCGCAGCCCGGGACCGAACACTGCAAATAACTTTTTGCCGCATGCTTAAAAGTTTTGATTTTATTTTTTTGAACCTTGAACCTTGAACGAATTTATTTAGAAGCTTTTTACGGTGCCATCAATTGTCAGGATAACAGGACCCCAAATGATAGCAGAAATTATTTCCACCGGAGACGAGGTGTTGACCGGCACGGTGGTGGATGCTAATGCCGCCTGGATTGCATGCCGCCTGTATGAAACCGGCATTGCCGTGGGCCGCCACGTGAGCGTGGGCGATGACATGGAGCGCTTAACAGATGTGCTTGCCGAAGCCGGGCAGCGGGCCGATATCGCCGTTGTTACCGGCGGGCTGGGGCCCACCGTGGATGATATTACCGCTTCGGCCGCAGCCCGGGCCGCGGGGGTGGAACTGGAGCGCAACAACGAGGCCATGGCCTATATGGAGGGTTTTTTCAAACGCTTTGACCGGCTGGTTTCCGATTCTGACGCAAAGCAGGCCCTGCTGCCGCAAGGTGCAACCCCTTTGCTCAATTCTGTTGGCACGGCCCCGGGCTTTACCCTAAAGATCGGCGGGTGCCGGTTTTTCTTTCTGCCCGGGGTGCCTTTTGAAATGCGCCGGATGATGGCCGATCATGTGATTCCCAGCCTTGAGGCGGATGCGGCCAGAAACGGCACAGGCAGTTTTTACCGGGAAAAGCGGCTGTCTTTGTTCGGTCTGCCCGAGGCTCATGTCAACGAGCGGCTCGCGGACTTGACAGGATCATTAGACGGTGTAAAACTTGGGATGCTGGCCGAATTTCCCGTGATCCACGTCAAACTCGCAGCCTCGGGCCGGGATTGCAGCGCATTGGAAGCCGCTCTCAGCGCGGCCGCAGACCGGGTGCGCGAGCGGGTGGGCGATTATGTCTTCTCCGAGACCGGCCAGAGCATGGAAGAGGTGGTGGGCGAGCTTTTGGCCCGGCAATCCGCCACCCTGGCCCTGGCCGAATCCTGCACCGGGGGTATGATCGCCAGCCGGATCACCAATGTGGCCGGAAGCTCCCGGTATTTTCTCTGCTCGGTGGTGACTTATTCCAATGACGCCAAAATGCGCATGCTCGGGGTCTCGGCCCATACCCTGGAAACCTGTGGAGCGGTGTGTGAACAAACCGCCCGGGAAATGGCAGAGGGGGCAAGGCGCATGGCCAATGCGGATTACGCGGTTTCTGTCACCGGCATTGCCGGCCCCGGCGGGGGCACGGCAGACAAGCCTGTGGGCACGGTGTGCATCGGCCTTTGCGGCCCGGAGCAGAGCTTTGCCAGGCAATACAAATTTCCGTTTGAAAACCGGATGGCCAACAAACGCATATTTGCCGAAACCGCCTTAAATCTTTTGCGCAAAACACTGATTTCTCAACACTAAATTGTGAACAAGGATGACATATGGGATGGCTTGGAAAAATGGTGGGCGGCACCATCGGATTTGCTTTGGGCGGACCCCTGGGCGCCATCGGGGGTGCGGCTCTCGGGCACCTGATGGATGCTGACAGCGACCAGCAGCAGCGGGTGCTGCCCAATGAGGCGCAGATGTCGCCCCAGGGAAAGGCGCAGCTGACCTTTTTCGTGGCGGCATTCTCCATGCTGGCGAAACTGGCAAGAGTGGACGGGCAGGTCACGGACGAGGAAATGGCCTCCATCCGCAGGTTCATGGCCCAGGACCTGCACCTCAACGCCGAAAGCCGCCAGATGGCGGAAAAAATATTTTACACGGCTTTAAATGCGCCACAAACCTTTGACGACTTTGCCCTGCAGTTCTACCAGCAGTTCCATGACCGGCCTGAGCTTCTGGAACTGATGATCGACATTCTGCTTCGGGTCTCGGTGGCAGACGGCACCATGGACAAAAGCGAAGAGGCGCTCATTGAAACCGCGGTGCGCACCTTCCGGCTGCCGGATGCGGATTATCAGAACATGAAGTCGCGGTATGTATCGGTTTCTGAAAAATATTATTCCGTGCTCGGGGTCAGTCCGTCTGATGACAATGATACCATCAAAAAGCAGTACCGCAAGCTGGTGCGGGACTACCATCCCGATACCATTGCCTCTAAGGGGCTGCCCGAGGAATTTGTTCGGTTTGCCCATGACAAGTTCCGGGAGATCCAGGAGGCCTGGGAAGCCATTCAAAAGGAAAGAAATCTGTAAATTCAGGGGGAGGTTTCATTGCTGACCATTCGTTCGGGGGATCCAAAGGGGATCAAGACCGATCTTATGCTGCTGCTTGTTTGCGAGGACACAGCACTATACGACGATGCAAAAATGCTAGCACTCATTGACCTGGGCCGGCAATATTCCGAGTTTTCCGGAAAATCCGGCGATGAGTTGATCCTTTATGCCCCGGCCGGGACAAAGGCCCGGCGGGTCATGCTGGCGGGCCTGGGCAAAACAGGGGATCTTACGGCGGAAAGCCTTCGCCGGGCTTCGGGAAAGGCTGTTGGCAGGGCCGTGAACGCGGATATGTCCGGTCTTCTGATCTGCATGCCCGACGCCCGGGCCTGCGGCATGGAGGCCGGGGATGCGGCCGAAGCCCTGATGGAAGGCGCTGTTTTGGCCAATTACCGCTTTGACTTCTACAAAAAGGAAAAACCCCACAAGGCCCTGAAATCCATCGCGTTTGCCGCCGGCAAGGATTTTGCCGGCCAGGCCCGGAGCCTGGCGCAGAAAACCGAAATCGTCTGCAAAGGCACCCACATGGTCAGAAACTGGGTGAGCATGCCCCCAAATGACAAGCGGCCGGCGCGCTTTGCCCGCTCCATAATCAAGGTGGCTGAAAAACATCCCCTGGAGGCCGTGGTTCTGGATACCGGTGATTTGCGGAAAAACAAGATGCAGGCGCTTTTGGCCGTGGCCTCCGGAAGTGCCGGCCGGCCCCAGATGGTGATTCTCGACTACAAGCCCGAAACGTGGGATCAGACAGTGGTGCTTGTGGGCAAGGGTGTGACATTTGACTCCGGCGGTATTAACTTAAAGCCTGCATCGGGTCTGGAAACCATGAAGCAGGACATGGCCGGGGCTGCGGCCGTGGCCGCAACCCTGATTGCAACAGCCCAGACCGGCTGCAGCAAGCGGGTGGTGGGGGTGATGCCCCTTGTGGAAAACATGCCTTCGGGCAATGCCTACCGGCCGGGCGATATCGTCAAAACCGCATCCGGCAAAAGCGTTGAAATCGGCAACACCGATGCCGAGGGCCGGATGATTCTGGCAGATGCCCTTTATTATGCTATCCGGCAGTACAGCCCGGATGTGGTCATTGACATGGCCACCCTCACAGGCGCCTGCATTGTGGCCCTGGGCGAAAAGATCGCAGGGGTGTTTTCCACGGACACTGACCTGGCGGACTGCATTGCCCATGCGGGTCAAAAAACTCACGAGCGGTGCTGGTCCATGCCCATGCCCGAGGATTACCGGGAAAATCTGAAAAGCGATTTTGCGGACCTGAAAAACGTGGGCAAAAACCGCTATGGCGGTGCCATTGCAGCGGCCCTGTTTTTGTCTGAATTCACCAAGGGTTCGCGCTGGGCCCATATCGACATTGCCGGCCCGGCTTATGCGTCCGGCGCCAACGACTATTGCGGGCCCGGGGGCACGGGCTTCGGGGTTCGGCTGCTTTGCCGCGTGATTGAAAATCTGTAACCTTAAAAAGGACGGCATCCAAATTGGAATTCAAAAAGGTACTGGTCACGGGCGCGGCCGGGTTTATCGGCTATCATCTGGCGGCTCGTCTGGCAGATGAAGGCAAAACCGTTGCGGGGTTGGACAACCTCAACGCCTATTACGACGTGGAGCTCAAAAAGGCCCGATTAAGACGCCTTGAACAAAAGGCCGGGTTTTCCTTTCACCGCATTGATCTGGAAGACCGGGATGCGTTAAACCGTTTGTTTACCGAGGGCAAGTTCGACGTGGTGGTCAACCTGGCCGCCCAGGCCGGGGTGCGCTATTCTCTGGAAAACCCCCATGCCTACGTGGACGCCAACTTGGTGGGATTTGTCAATCTGCTGGAATGCTGCCGGCATTTTAACGTGTCCCATTTTGTCTTTGCCTCGTCGAGCTCCGTGTACGGGGCCAATACCAAAATGCCCTTTTCCGTGCATGACAACGTGGATCATCCGGTTTCCCTGTATGCGGCCAGCAAAAAGGCAAATGAGCTCATGGCCCACACCTACAGCCATCTTTACGGGATGCACTGCACGGGCCTGCGCTTTTTTACCGTGTACGGGCCCTGGGGCCGGCCGGACATGGCGCTTTTCCTGTTTACCCGGGCCATACTGGAGGGCAGGCCCATCCAGGTATTCAACCATGGCCGCATGCAGCGGGACTTTACCTATATCGACGATATCATCGAGGGCGTGGTCCGGGTCATGGGCAAACTGCCGGAGCCGGACCCGGACTGGAGCGGGGAGAGCCCGGATCCGGGCACCTCATATACGTCTTACCGCGTCTATAACATCGGCAACAATCGTCCGGAAAAGCTCATGGATTTTATTCGCGTGCTCGAAGAGGTTCTGGGAAAAGAGGCGGAAAAAGAGTATCTGGACCTGCAGCCCGGAGATGTGCCGGCCACGTGCGCAGACATTGACGATTTATACAATGCCGTGGGATTTCGGCCAATGACGCCCATCCAGGAAGGCATCCGGCGATTTGTGGACTGGTACCGGGATTATTACAGCGTATAACCGCCATGAACAAAACCTTGATTGCCATCGGAATCGCCATCGCCGTCATCGGTGTTTTCTGGCCGTGGATTGCCCGGCTTCCCGTAGGGCGGCTGCCCGGAGACATCATCATTGACCGGCCCGGGCTGAAAGTCTACATACCCGTGACCACCATGATTGTCCTCAGCGTGGTGATTTCTGTTGTTCTCTGGATTTTGCGCAAACCTTGATCTTGAAATTTTTACGGCACCATCTAAAGTCAGACTTTTTACGGTGCCATCAAAGGGCGGGAAAGGAAAAAATGGTACGCCCGGCAGGATTCGAACCTGCGACTTTCAGCTCCGGAGGCTGACGCTCTATCCCCTGAGCTACGGGCGCACACGGCATGAAACATAAAAGATCGTTTTTCAGAAGTCAAGCAGGAATTGCAGGCCACCGGCAATGATTGTGCGCGGAGGCCAAAAATGCCCGCTTTTAAACGGGTTCCGGCGCCCCGGCGCCTTCCAGGGCCGCCTTTGCTTCCCCCACCACGTAAAGTGATCCCGCAACACAGATCAGATCCGTGTCCGCTGTGCTCTCCATGGCGTAAAACACGGCATCCCTGACGCTTTCAACAATCTCCACGTGATCGGTAAGTTTTCTTACCCCGGCTTCGATTACCCGGGCCGGCAGGCTTCTGTCGATCACCGGCCGGGTCACGATCACCCGCTGACACAGAGGCACCAGGGTGTTTAGCATGGCTTGGCAGGGCTTGTCATCGAGTATGCCGATGACAAGGGTGATGTTTTTGTTCGGAGCCGTATCCGAGAGAAAGGCCGCAAGCCTTCTGGCGGCAATCAGGTTGTGTGCTCCGTCGAGGATCATGGGCGGGGTGGTGTCAACCATCTCCAGGCGTCCCGGCCACCGGACATTTGCAAGGCCGTCCTTGATGCGGGACACATCAATGGCAGTGCCCTGGTCCATGAGCACTTCGCAGGCCGCCAGCACCAGGGCGGCGTTGTCGAGCTGGTGGATGCCCTGCAAAGATGAGCGCATGTCGGTCCACTTGTGATCAATACCCGTGTAGGTAAAGCTGAAATCCCGGGCATCGGCTTTGGGGCTCCGCCGGATTCGAAAATCCCTGCCCTTTCGGAAAACCGGCGCATTGTTTCGGGCTGCTTTTTTTTCAATAACCTCGATGGCGGATTTCTGATGGACCCCGGTGATCACGGGGGTGCCTGGCTTGATGATCCCGGCTTTTTCCCCGGTGATTTGGGCGATGGTGCTTCCCAGGTAAAACCGGTGTTCCAGGGAAATGTTTGAAATAATGCAGAGCCTGGGCTGCAAAATGTTTGTGGCATCCATTCGTCCGCCCATGCCGGTTTCAATCACGGCCCAATCCACTTCCGCCCTGGCAAAGGCGTATAAGGCCATGGCCGTGGTATACTCGAAAAACGTGGCCTCGCGCTCTTTCGGGGCCTCATCCCTGGCGGCTTGCCAGGCATTGACCACTTCCTGATCGGATATGTATTGGTTGTTGATGCAGATGCGTTCGTTAAACCGCACCAGGTGGGGCGATGTGTAGAGCCCCACCCGCAGGCCTGCGGCCTGCAGGATAGCAGCAAGGGCAGAGGCAATGGAGCCCTTGCCGTTGGTGCCGGCCACGTGGATGCAGGCAAATTTGCGCTCCGGCCGGTCCAGGGCTTTGAGCATGGCATCGATGATGTCCAGGCCCAGCTTGATGCCGAACCGGCGCAGGCCAAACATTTCTGCCAGGCATTTGTCATATTGGCTTTGGGTCATGGATTTTTTCCGTTACAGGTGCGTAAAAAACCCGGAAGCCGTCAGGGCCTTCCGGGTTTTTTGATCAATATGGCACTTTTTCATTTCAGTGCTTCGGTCCTGCCGGCATCAAGATCTGCGGGTTCGCATCCGCTTTTTGGCTTCCGCAATCCGCTGCCGCCGCTGGGCTTCACGTTTCTTGCGGCGTCTGTATTCGCTGGGTTTTTCGTAGTTCTTCTTGAGCCGCAAACGCTTGAACAGACCGTCATTCTGGATTTTTTTCTTCAGAATGCGCATGGCCTTTTCAAGGTCGTTGTCTTCCACTTTGACCGCGATTTCCTTCAAATATTTCAACCCCCTTTACAAAGAAATTTAGTTACGCTGTATTCTAATATTTTTTACAAAAATGTCAAACCTTCGTGGACCATGCCGCCGGCTTGCGGCCGGTTGGGATCTGATGCCGGTTGATCTGTGGCCGTGTTACTTGGGAAGCTTGGAGACCAGTTCGTCTGCCACTTCCGGAACGCTGTTTTTGCCGTCTAAAGTGATATAGGTCATGGACGGGTCATTTTCCGCCAGATCACGGAAATAATAGGCAGCCGCCAGGGTGCCGGTTTCGCTGTCATAATAAATGCCGTGGCGCTTGTCAATGGCGGCTTCATCCTGGTCGTCCGAGCGGGTCTGCAGCTCGCCGCCGCATACCCGGCACTTGTCGCCATCAGGCTTGATGGCGTCGATGAAGATGTTGTTGGGATGGTTGTTGTCATTGACGCAAAGACGGCGGCCCATGATGCGGTTTTTGGCAATTTCCCGGTCCAACTCGATTTCCACCACGATATCCAGGTTCATGCCGGCTTGTTTCAGGGCTTCGTTGAGCTTGACGGCCTGGTTTTTGTTTCTCGGAAAACCGTCGAGAAGCCAGCCGTTTTTGCAGTCGTCTTCCTTGAGCCTGTCGAGAATCATGGGGATGGTGATGTCATCGGGCACCAGCTCGCCCTTGTCAATATAGGCCTTGGCCTGCTTGCCCAATTCCGTTCCGCCCTTGATGTTTTCGCGGAAAATGGCCCCGGATTCAATGTGGGGGGTCTTGAATTTTTCCTTGAGAATGGCTCCCTGTGTTCCTTTTCCGCTCCCGTTGGGTCCAAAAAACAAAATGTTCATCGCCTTTTTCTCCTTTTGCCCAAGGTTGATGTCAAAAACATGCGGTTCAATACATTATCTGTACGTCAGATTGCATTTTATCCGTTTGGAAAATTTTTCTATATATTAAAATGATGGCATTATGTCAAGCATCCTTTTGAGTTTCAACGATTTTACGGGCCAGTTCCAGGGCTTGGTCCCGGGATGCAATATCACCGGCCAGCCTGCCTTCTTCAACCCTGTCCAGAACTGTCGCAAACAGGGGGGAAGGGGAAAGCCCCAGTTCACGGATCAGGTCATGGCCTGTGAGCAGCCGGGGACGCGCCCAGGCCGGAAGGTGCCCGGTGAAGTAGCGCCGCGTCAAATCTTTGGCAAATTCGATAAATTCCGGATTTCTTTTTTCTTTTTTACCTGTCATGTCGGCAGTCGCCAGCAGCAGCAGATCCGGGGTATAGGGCCGGGTTTTGATGAAAAAGCGGGTCATCGCCCGGGAGGTGAGTGCATCGCGCTGCCGGGCCGTGTACAGAAAAAGCGGCCGGATGTGATGGCGGATCAGAAAGGTCACATAACCGGCATCCGCACAGGAAAATCTCAGGCGGCGGCAGATCTGTCCGGCCATTTGCGCCCCTGCCCGGGGGTGATGATAAAAATGGATGCGGCCCTGGTCATCTGTTGTGCGGGTCTGCGGCTTTCCGATATCATGGAGCAGGGCGGCATGCTTGAGCAGTTTCACGGCCGCCGGCATGCTCAGCAGTTCTTGATTGGTCCGGTCTGGCGTGAGGGCAGGGCGGTTTTGGTGCAGCATCTGCTCCAGGCCCCTGTATACCCCCATGGTGTGGTCAAATACGTCAAATTCGTGGTGCCGGTTCTGTCCGCAGTTTTTCAGGGCTTCGATTTCCGGAAACAGGCTTCCCAGAAGCCCGGCCCGGTCCATCTCTGAAATCCATTGTGCCGAATCCTGTGTTTGGAGGATCTTTTGCCATTCATCCCGGATTCGCTCGCCTGCAACCTGCCGGATTTGCCCGGCTTTTTCGGAAACCGCCCCAAGCGTTTCCGAGTCAATGGCAAATCCGAGGGTTGCGGCCATGCGAAAGGCCCGCAACAGGCGCAGGGGATCATCATCCAAAACCGTTTTGCCGGTCATGCGGATCACCCTGTGCTCTATGTCACCGCGGCCGCCGGCCGGATCAATGAGGCGGCCGGCTGGCAGGGATACAGCCATGGCATTGACTGTAAAATCCCTGCGCAACAGATCTTCGGAAATGGTTTGCCCCTGGATGGCAGCAATGTCAAAAATCCTGCCGGCGCTGACCACCCGGTGGATAATTTGCTTTTTTTTGCCCAAAATCACGACCCGGCTGCCTTCAGCTTCGGCAATGGCCCGGGCCAGCCCGGCGGGGTCGCTTTCCACGGCCAGGTCCCAGTCGGCGCAAGGTCGGCAAAGCAGCTGATCCCGGACAGTCCCCCCAACCAGATAGGCCCCGGATTGTTCCGGAATCTTTGAAAGAAGCAGCTGCGGGAGAAATTTGGTATTGATCAAAGGCATTTTTTCATATATGAAATTATTCTTTTTGCATTTTCGCGTTGTTTTCCTGGGGCGACCCGCGTTCGGATCGGATTATTGATTCATAGCTCAAAAACAGGGTGCGTGCAATGGGCAGACAACAGACATCCTCGGGACAACCCCGCCGGCTGGTCAAAATCGGAGTAACCGGGGGGGTGGGTTCCGGCAAATCCCTGGTCTGCCGGCGACTGCAGGAGTCGGGAGTACCCGTTGCCAGCGCGGACCAGCTGGCCAGACAGGCGGTTGAACCTCATACCCGGGCCCACAAACAGATTGTCGAGCGGTTCGGCAAAGAGATTCTTGCGGCCGACGGCACCATTGACCGGCCCCGGCTGCGGCAAATTATCACGCAGAACGAGGCTGCGCGCAAGGATCTTGAAAGCTATATCCACCCTGAGGTGGGTGTGCAAATGCAAGCGCATTTCAGGTCAGCGGCCGCGCAGGGCGCATGGCTGGCTGCAGTGGAAGTTCCCCTGCTGTTTGAAGCCGGCCTGCAGGACCAGTTTGATGCGGTGATTCTGGTTTCCGGCGATACCGAGGTTCGTATCAACCGGATCATGCAGCGCGACAATGTAAGCCGGCAGCAGGCCCAAGCCCTGATGCACATCCAGATGGATGAAGCCCAAAAGCGGCGGATGTCCGATTTTATCATTGAAAACAACGGAAGCATTGACAAAATGCATGGCCAAATGGACCGGGTCCTGGAAAAACTTGCGGAAAAGTATAAAAAAATAGGCGAAAATGGTTGACAGGCCTTTTTATCTGAATTATTGAGTATATAAACGTGCCTGCCTCCTGGACGTTTGTTTTGTGCGAATCCTTCTTCAACATCTTAAAAACCAATCAGGCCTCATATTACCTAAAGTTTTAAGAAGACACATAATTTCTATATCCGGCTTTGCAGTCTTCCTGTTGTTCGTTTTACAGCTCTGCCATTGCTGCCGGCAACGCGCAGGGCTTCAAACATCCGGCTCTATCCGGGTGAAACACCGCAGGATCACTGCACGCCTGACATACAACCCAATTTTGAAATGAATCGGAGAAAATACAGGAATGGGATTACATGAACATCGTTGAACTGAAAAACAAAAAAATCAATGAACTGACCCGGATGGCCAAGAAATTCAACATCGAAAACATCGGCCGGATGCGCAAGCAGGAGCTGATTTTTTCGCTGCTTCAGGCCCACATTGAAAAAAACGGCCTCATCTACGGAGAAGGCACCCTGGAAATCCTTCCTGACGGTTTCGGTTTTCTGCGGTCCCATGACTGCAACTACCTTCCCGGCCCGGATGATATCTATGTGTCGCCTTCCCAGATCCGCCGGTTCAGTCTCAAGACCGGGGACACGGTTTCGGGCCAGATCCGCCAGCCAAAGGACTCGGAACGCTATTTTGCCCTGCTCAAGGTGGAAGCCATCAACTTTGAGGAGCCGGATGCCGCCCGGGACAAGATCCTGTTTGACAACCTCACTCCCCTGTTTCCGGAAAAAAAGGTCAAGCTCGAGCGGGAGCCGGACAATTACTCCATGCGGATCATGGACCTGATGACCCCCCTGGGATTCGGCCAGCGCGGCCTGATCGTCTCCCCGCCCCGCACCGGCAAGACCATGCTGCTCAAAAATATTGCCAACAGCATCATTGGCAACCACAAAAACGTGGTCCCTTTTGTGGTGCTCATTGACGAACGGCCAGAAGAGGTCACCGACATGCAGCGCTCCGTGGATGCGGAGGTGGTTTCCTCCACCTTTGACGAGCCGGCCGAGCGCCACGTGCAGGTGGCCGAAATGGTGGCTGAAAAGGCCAAGCGCCTGGTGGAGCACAAAAAGCACGTGGTGATCCTGCTCGACAGCATCACCCGCCTGGCCCGGGCCTACAACATGACCGTGCCCTCCAGCGGCAAGCTGCTTTCCGGCGGTGTGGACGCCAATGCCCTGCACCGGCCCAAGCGGTTTTTCGGCGCTGCCCGAAACATCGAGGAAGGCGGCAGCCTCACGGTGATCGCCACGGCCTTGATTGATACGGGAAGCCGCATGGACGAGGTGATTTTCGAGGAATTCAAGGGCACGGGTAACATGGAGCTGCACCTGGACCGCAAGCTTTCTGACCGGCGCATGTACCCGGCCATTGACATCAACCGCTCCGGCACCCGCAAGGAAGAACTGCTGCTTGATGCCGACGCTCTCAACCGGGTCTGGATCCTGCGCAAGCTGCTTTCGCCCTTAAATCCTATTGACAGTCTTGAATTTTTGCTCGATAAGATGAAGGGCACAAAGACCAACAAGGAATTTCTCGACGCCATGAATTCCTGAAAACTTGAACGTTAAACATTGAACATTGAACCCGAACCAACGCTGAGGTGTTTGAAATGAAAAAAGAGATTCATCCGGAATACAAAACCACCACAATCCGGTGTGCCTGCGGCAACGAAGTCACCGTCGGCTCCACCCGCGAGGATATCTCCGTTGAAATCTGCTCCCAGTGCCATCCGTTTTATACCGGCAAGCAGAAGCTGGTGGACTCGGCCGGCCGCATTGAGCGGTTTCGTCGCAAGTATGCCAAATTTCAGCAAAACGACAAGAAATAACCAGGATTTCCGCAGTTCATGTTAGAACGACTCGACGGCATAGAAAGACGCTATCAGGAGCTTGAAAGCCTGCTGAGCGACCCGGAGGTGGTGGGCAACCGCGAACTGTATCCCAAGTATGTTCGTGAGCATTCCGAGCTGGGAAAGATCGTGGAGGTCTACCGGGAATATGACCGGGTATCCCAGGAACTCGACCAGAGCCGGGAGCTGCTTTCCGATCAGGACCCTGAGATAAAAGAACTGGCCAGAAACGAGATCGACAGTCTTGAACAGCAAAAGGACAGCCTGGAACAGGACCTCAAAAAGCTTCTGATTCCCAAAGATCCCAATGACGACAAAAACGTGATCCTGGAAATCCGGGCGGGTACGGGCGGCGAGGAAGCCGGCCTTTTTGCCAATGATCTGTTTCGCATGTACACGCGCTATGCCGAGGCCAAGAACTGGAAAATCGAGTTAATGGATGCCAACTGGAACGACTCGGGCGGGCTCAAGGAAGTCATTGCCATGGTCAAGGGCCAGGCGGCTTATAGCCACTTGAAATATGAAAGCGGCACCCACCGGGTCCAGCGGGTTCCGGCCACTGAGGCCCAGGGACGGATTCACACCTCTGCTGTGACCGTGGCGGTTCTGCCGGAAGCCGAGGAAGTGGAAGTCCATATCGATCCCAGTGAAATCCATGTGGATGTGTTTCGATCCAGCGGGCCGGGGGGACAGTCGGTGAATACCACGGATTCCGCGGTTCGCCTGACGCACCTGCCCAGCGGACTGGTCGTGATCTGCCAGGATGAAAAATCCCAGCACAAAAACAAGGCCAAGGCCATGAAAGTGCTGCGCGCCCGGCTCTTTGACATCCAGCTCCAGGAGCAGAACGACAAGATTTCCCAGCAGCGGCGCAGCCAGGTGGGCAGCGGCGACCGCAGCGAGCGGATCCGCACCTATAATTTTCCCCAGGGCCGGGTGACCGACCACCGCATCGGCCTGACCCTCTACAAGCTGGAACAGGTGCTTCAGGGGGCTTTGGACGAAATCATCGACGAGCTGGCCACTTTTTATCAGGCGCAGGCATTACAAAATGAGCAATCCCAGTCCCCGGAAAATGCCCACATGGACCGTGCTTGACGCCCTGCAGTGGACAGCCGGATATTTTGATACCCACGGAATCGACTCCCCCAGATTGACCGCAGAGATTCTTCTGGCCGCTGTGCTGCAGACCACGCGCATTGATCTCTACATGCGCCATGATCAGCCCCTGGCAGAAGAAGAACGGGCCGCCTTTCGTCAGATGATCCGCCGCCGGGTAAGCCATGAGCCTGTGGCTTATATTCTCGGGGAAAAGGAATTTCTGGGCCGCAGCTTTACCATTACACCCGATGTTTTGATTCCCAGGCCCGAAACCGAGCACCTGGTGGAAGCCGCGCTTGAGCGCCTGCCGGAAAATGACGGTCACAGCCGAAAAATTCTGGACCTGGGCACCGGCTCCGGGGCCATTGTTGTCTGCCTTGCCGCACAAAGGCCTGAAAACCGCTATTTCGCCATGGACCGCTCGCTTGCCGCCCTGCAGGTGGCTCGGAAAAACGCTGCGGCCCACGGGGTGGCCCGTCTCATTGATTTTTTCGCCGGCAGCTGGTTGTCCCCGGTAAATGCCGATTGTGCCGGTTTTGACATGATTGTTTCCAACCCGCCTTATATCCCGTCTGCCCGGTTCAGGGATCTGCAGCCGGAAGTGAGTCAATACGAACCCCGCATGGCACTGGACGGCGCCGGTGACGGGCTTTTTGCCATTTCGCAGATCCTGCGCACGGCTTTGGATTATTTGCTGCCCGGAGGGTTTTTGCTCATGGAAATCGGCTGGGACCAGAAAGCGGCAGCTGAAAAACTTTGCCGGGGGACCGGGGCTTATGCCCCGGCCGAATTTGTGCGGGATTACGGCGGCCATGACCGGGTAGCGGTTTTGCGGAAAAACTGATCCCGGCCCTGGACGTCTTGGAATGCTCACAAAAAATATTGCAGACCCGGGCAGGTTCTGCTATAGATACTCAATTTATGAATTAACGACGCACGCCCTTTGACCGGCGGCCTCGGTGCTTTGGCATAAAGTCGGCAGCCGGGAGGATAAGGGCGGAGGAATCCAAAACCGAAGCAAAAGGAGTGTTGTCAATGGCCTATGTAACCATGAAGGAACTGCTAGAATCCGGTGTCCATTTCGGCCACCAGACCCGCCGCTGGAATCCCAAGATGAAAAAATACATTTTCGGGGCCAGAAACGGCATCTACATTGTTGATCTGCAGCAGACGGTCCGGATGTTTAAGACTGCCTATGATTTCGTGGCCAACACGGTGGCAAACGGCAAAAGCGTTCTGTTTGTGGGTACCAAGAAGCAGGCCCGGGAATCGATCTACGAGGAAGCCAACCGGTGTGAAATGTATTATGTGCACAACCGCTGGATCGGCGGCATGCTCACCAACTTTCCCACGGTCAAAAAGAGCATCGAGCGGCTCAATTATCTCAATACCATCGAAAATGACGGATCCATTAACCTGTATCCCAAAAAGGAACGGGTGAAAATGCTAAAGGAGCGGGCCAAGCTGGACAGCAACCTTGGCGGTATCCGCACCATGAAATCGCTTCCCGGCGCCATGTTCGTGGTGGATCCCAAAAAGGAGGGCATTGCCGTGCGCGAAGGACTCCGTCTGGGCATCCCCGTGGTGTCAGTGGTGGACACCAATTGTGATCCGGATCTTATTGATTATGTGATCCCTGGCAATGATGACGCGATCCGCTCCATCCGGCTGATTACCTCCCGGATTGCTGATGCCGCCATTGAAGGCGCCCAGCGCAGGGATGAGAAAATGCAGGCCGAAAAAGACAAGCAGGCCGAGGAAGCCCAGATGCAGGCGGCCGGAAAGGCCGAACGCCGCGTGGAGACCCAGGATGAAGAGGGGCCGGTGGTGGAAGTGATTCGCAAGGCATCCCCGGCCAAGCCCCAGACACCGGCTCCGGAATCGGAACAATCTGAAGAAGCTGTGAATACAGGAGAGTAATGATGGCAACAATTAGTGCTGATATGGTAAAGCAACTCCGCGACCGTTCGGGCGCGGGGATTATGGACTGTAAGGAGGCCCTGAGCGAGTGCGACGGGGATATGGAAAAGGCCGCTGACTATCTTCGTAAAAAAGGCCTGGCCACGGCCAAGAAACGATCCGGGAAAGTGGCCGGCGACGGCGTGATTCAGTCCTATATCCATATGGGCGGCAAGATCGGGGTGCTCGTGGAAGTCAACTGCGAAACCGATTTTGTGGCCAAGACAGATGAATTCAAGGAATTTGCCAAAAACATCGCCATGCACATTGCCGCCTCAAGTCCGCTTGGCGTGGTTCCCGAAGATATCCCCGCAGACGTGGCCGAGCGCGAAAGGGAAATCTACCGCCAGCAAGTACTGGAGATGGGCAAGCCGGAAAACGTGGCCGAAAAAATCGTCGAAGGCAAGATGAACAAGTTTTACAAGGAATCCTGCCTGATGAACCAACTCTACATCCGGGATACCAACCTGACGGTTTCCGACGTGCTAAACGAAATGATCGCCAAGACCGGGGAGAAAATCACCATTAACCGGTTTGCCCGTTTTCAGATCGGAGAAAGCTGAAAATCTTGAACCAGGCCAAATACCAGCGCGTATTACTGAAACTCAGCGGCGAAGCCCTGATGGGCGACGGCAACTACGGCATCCACCCCGAAACCCTGGGATATGTGGCCCAAGAGGTCAAATCCGCGGTGGATATCGGGGTGGAAATGGCCGTGGTGGTCGGCGGCGGCAACATTTTCCGGGGCATGGCCGGTAGTTCCCAGGGCATGGACCGCGCGTCGGCCGACTACCTGGGCATGCTGGCAACCGTCATGAACAGCCTGGCCCTGCAGGAGGCGCTGGAAAAAATCGATATTCCCACCCGGGTGCTTTCAGCCATCTCCATGCACCAGGTGGCCGAGCCCTATATCCGCAGGCGGGCGGTCCGGCACCTGGAAAAGAAGCGGGTGGTCATCTTTGCCGCAGGTACCGGCAATCCGTATTTTACCACGGATACGGCCGCTGTGCTCCGGGCCGCCGAAATTCACGCCGAAGTTTTGCTCAAGGCCACCAAGGTGGACGGCGTCTATGACATGGATCCCGTGGGAAATACCGCTGCAAAGTTTATTCGGGATATCGATTACATGACGGTCCTGGAAAAAAGGCTGCATGTCATGGACACCACCGCCATTTCCCTGGCCATGGACAATCATCTGCTGCTGGTTGTCTTTAATCTCAGACAAAGCGGCAATATCCGCAATGCCATCTGCGGGCAGGCCATCGGAACACAGATTTGCGAGCCCCGGAAGTAAGGTTTGCCAGCCGGTCGGTTTCGGTTGAAATCAGAGACATCCGTCAACCACAATTTTGAGGGCAAAAGGCCATGATCGATTTGATTATCAGTGAAGCCAGTGAAAAAATGGACAAGTCGGTGGACGCCCTGAAAAAGGATTTGAAAAAAATCCGCACGGGGCGGGCATCGCTGAGTCTGCTCGATGATGTTCGCGTCAATTACTACAACACGCCCACTCCGCTAAACCAGCTTGCATCACTTTCCGTACCGGAAAGCCGCCTGATTACCATTCAGCCCTGGGATCCCTCGGCGATCAAGGAGATTGAAAAGGCGATCATGAAGTCCAATCTCGGTCTGACACCCTCAAGCGACGGCAAGATCATCCGTATTACCATGCCGCCGCTGACCGAAGACCGGCGTAAGGATATTGTCAAGCAGGTCAACAAGGTTTGCGAGGAATACCGGATTGCCGTGCGAAACATCCGCAGGGAGGCCAATGATTCCTTAAAAACCCTGAAAAAAGACGGCGATGCCTCAGAAGATGACGTGACCAAGGCCTTTGACCAAATCCAGAAGCTCACAGACGAGCATGTCAAGCAGATAGACGATCTGTACAAGGACAAGGAAAAGGAGATCCTTGAAGTCTGATTCTGCCGAAGAGATGGGGCTGGATCCGTCGAGACTGCCCGTTCACACGGCAGTGATCATGGACGGAAACGGCCGGTGGGCCCAGAAACGGATGTTAAACCGGGTCAAGGGCCATGAGCGGGGGGCGGACACGGTACGGGCGGTGGTGCGCGCCAGCCGGGAAATCGGTATTCAGTACCTGACCCTGTACGCTTTTTCCACGGAAAACTGGCAGCGGCCCAAATCCGAAGTAAAAGCCCTGATGACGCTGCTTAAACGTTTTCTGGCATCTGAGCGGAAGGAGATGGTTGAAAACAATGTTCAACTTCGCGTGCTGGGCCAGATCCACCACCTTCCGGAAGATGTTCGGGAAGGCTTGACTGATGTCATGGCGGAAACCAGCAAAAATGACGGCATGTGCTTGTGCCTGGCGCTTTCCTACGGGGCGCGCTCGGAAATTGTTGAGGCTGCCCGAAAGCTTGCCCGGCAGGTCAAAGACGGGCGCATGGACTCCGAAGACATCACAGAAGAGCTGTTTTCGCAAAATCTCTATACCCACGGTATTCCGGATCCGGAACTGCTGATCCGCACCAGCGGCGAGTACCGGATCAGCAATTTTTTGTTGTGGCAGATCGCCTATTCGGAGATTTTTGTGACCCCCACCCTGTGGCCGGACTTTACCCGCGAGGAATTCATCGGTATCCTCAAGGACTTTCAAAGACGCGAGCGCCGTTTCGGCAAGGTTTCGGAGAAATGATGCCCCTGGCATTTGTTGCGCCGATTTCCCCTGACTACAATTTATCCGGGATCGTGTTATGCATTTAAAGCGTTGGATTACCAGTATTATTGCCGTTCCCCTGCTGATTGCCCTGATTTTTTGGGCATCGCTGCCGGTGTTTGCCGCATTTATTTCCATAGTGGCGGCAGTGGCGCTTTATGAATATTTTTTCATTGTCTTCCGGGGAGATCGCGGCCGCATATTTTCGCCTGTTGCCTTGTCGGGAATCGCAGCCGGGATTGTCATGATCATGGCCGTTGCCTGGCTGCCGGCAAAGAGCCTGTCGTTTTTCGTGTTTCTGGGGTTGGCGGCCGCAGCATTGCTTTCCATGCAGGCATACAAAAAAAGCCCGCAGATCATGGAAACGGTTGCCCTCCAGGTCCAGGGGCTGGTTTACGTTCCTCTCTGCCTGTCCATGCTGGTGCTGCTGCGCGCACAACCCCAGGGACTGGCATGGCTTTTTTTCGTGCTTTTTGTTGTTTTTCTCGGAGATGTGGGCGCTTTTTACGTGGGCACGTACAAGGGGCGGCACAAGCTCAATGCCGCCATCAGCCCGGGCAAAACCATAGAAGGCGCCCTGGGCGGCCTGGGGGCCAACCTGGTTGTGGGCCTGATATTTAAGCTTCTTTTTATTCCCGGGCTGCCTGTGCTGCATACGGTGGTGCTGGTGGTGCTCATGGGCCTTGCCGGCCAGGCAGGCGACCTGTTTGAGTCCGAGCTCAAGCGTACCGCCCGGATCAAGGACTCGGGTTCGATTCTGCCGGGCCACGGCGGGATTTTGGACCGCATTGATGCCCTGCTGTTTGCCGTGCCCGTGGCTTATGCATGGAAAATACTGGTGCTTTAACCGGAAACACGTATATGAATTCCCGCAAACTGGCCATTCTCGGCTCCACCGGTTCCATCGGCAGAAATACCCTGGCTGTGGCAAAGCGTTTTCCCGAACGATTTTCGGTCCGGGCCCTGACTGCCAGAAACAATATTGAGTTGCTGGCAGCGCAGGTTCAGCGGTTTTGCCCGGAGATTGCGGTTGTCTATGATCCCTCGGATGCCGCGGATCTCAAAAAGAAACTGGGCGGGAAAGTTTCCACGAAAATTTTGCACGGGGAGCAGGGCTATCTGGATGCCGCCACCCACGAGGACGTGGACATGGTGGTTTCGGCCATGGTGGGCGCAGCCGGTCTGCTGCCGACACTTGCGGCCATAGAGGCAAAAAAAAACATTGCCCTTGCCAACAAGGAAACCCTGGTCATGGCAGGGGACCTGGTCATGGATAAGGCCCGAATCTGCGGGGTGCGGGTGCTGCCGGTAGACAGCGAGCACAGCGCCATTTTTCAATGCATTTGCGGCAACCAGCGAAAAGATGTGGAAAAAATCCTTTTGACAGCCTCAGGCGGTCCGTTTTGCAACAGTCCGGCTTCTGAATTCGGCCGGGTAAAACCCGGTGATGCCCTGGCGCATCCCACCTGGCAGATGGGTAGCAAGATCACCATTGATTCGGCAACATTGATGAACAAGGGTCTGGAGGTGATCGAGGCCATGCACCTGTTTTCATTGCGCGTGGATCAGGTGGAAGTGGTAATCCATCCCCAGAGTATTATCCATTCCATGGTGGCTTATTGCGACGGCACGGTCATGGCTCAGATGGGACTGCCGGATATGCAGGGCGCCATTGCTTATGCCCTGTCCTATCCGCAGCGGTTGCCCCTGGGTTTATCCAGTCCTGATTTTCCGGACATTGGAAAGCTCACCTTCCAGGCCCCGGATTTGGAAAAATTTGCCTGCCTGGCCCTGGCCCTGGAGGCCGGAAAAACCGGGGGTACCATGCCCGCAGTGCTCAATGCCGCAAATGAGGTGGCTGTGGCCGCATTTCTTGAAGACCGCATCGGGTTTGACCGGATTGCCGGGTTGATCGGAGCCGTCATGCAGCAATATGAGCCGTTGATGAATCCTGACCTGGACACCATACTGGCCGCAGACGCATGGGGCCGCCGGGCAGCCCGGGCGCAGTTGCCTGAATAAGACTTACAATAGGAACACGCTATATGAGTACGGTTATTGGATTGGTCATTGTCCTGGGCGTATTGATTTTTTTTCACGAGCTGGGACATTTTCTCGTGGCCAAGGCTTTCGGGGTGGGCGTGGAGCGCTTTTCTCTGGGATTCGGCCCCAAGATTCTAAAAAAAACCATTGGTGAAACCGAATACTGTATCTCCGCGCTGCCCCTGGGCGGCTACGTGAAAATGGTGGGCGAACAGCCGGACGAGGAACTTGGCGAGGAGGATATCCCCCGGTCATTTACCCACAAGCCCGTGTCCCGGCGTATGCTGATCGTGGCCGCAGGGCCGTTTTTTAATTTCATCCTGTGCATATTGATTTTTTTCGGCATTTTCAGTATCTCCGGGGAAAGGACCCTGGAGCCGGTCATCGGCAAAATCAAGGACGGGTCTCCAGCCCAGTCCGCGGGGCTGGAAAGCGGGGACCGGGTTGTGGCCGTACAGGACAAGGCCATTGACGCCTGGCCTGAAATGGCCGAGGCCATCGGCCAGAGCGGGGGCCGGCCCATTGATTTTACCATCGCGCGCGACGACCGCAGGCTCCAGGTCACCATCTCCCCTGTAAAGGAGAGGGTGGAAGACGTTTTCGGCGAGACCCATGAGCGTTTCCTCGTGGGCATTACCGCAGCCGGGGAGGTTCGGGCCGAGCGGCTCAATCCTGTGGCGGCAATGGGCGAAAGCCTGCGCCGGACTTACATGATCGTGGAGCTGACAATCGTGTCCGTGGTCAAGCTTGTCCAGGGGGCCATTTCAGCCGACACCCTGGGCGGGCCCATCATGATCGCCCAGCTGGCCGGTGAGCAGGTGGAGCACGGAATTGTGAACCTGCTTTCGTTTATCGCCCTTGTGAGCGTGAATCTGGGGATCTTAAACCTGCTGCCGGTGCCGGTGTTAGACGGCGGTCATATTCTGTTTTTCGGCATTGAGGCCATGATCGGCCGCCCGGTGTCGCTGCGGGTTCGGGAAGTGGCCCAGCAGGTCGGGATTTTTCTGCTCATGCTGCTGATGGTTTTTGTTTTTTATAATGATATCATGAGATTGTTGACGGGATAGCTGCCATGCCCCATCGCCTGGAAATCGCTTTAAAAAATGAGTTGTTTGACGCAGAGGGCGCGGCCGTGGCCGGCAAGGCCGATGCTTATTTCGGCATCCGGGTGCAGGACGTCCGGGTTGTGCATATTGTCACCCTGGATGCGGATTTGTCCCCGGAGCAGCTCGAAACCGTCCGCACCGAGATTTTCACCAACCCCGTCACCCAGGTATCGGGTTTTGCGCCACTGGATCTGGCCTTTGACTGGTGCATCTGGGTGGGATACCGGCCCGGGGTCAAGGACAATCCCGGACACACGGCCATAGAAGCCATGGAAGACGTGCTCGGCATCCGCCTGGCCGAAGGCGAGGGGGTGTTTACCTCAAAGCGTTTCTGCATCCGGGGCCCGGAAATCAGCCGGGAGGATGCCGGATGCATTGCAGAGCAGCTGCTGGCAAACGAGATTATCCAGCAGGTTAAGATTTTTTCCAAACATGACTGGGACCCCGAAAACGGGGTGGACATCATCATCCCAAAGGTCCGTCTGGACCACAAGCCCACGGTGACTCCGCTGAGCGTGGATTCGGATGCGGTCCTGCAGCAGATCAGCGATGAGCGAAACCTTGCCCTTAATGTCAATGATATCCCTGTGATCCGGCAGTATTTCCTGGATTCCGAAGTGCGCGCACAGCGGCAGGCCATTGGCCTGGATGATCCTACGGACGTGGAACTCGAATACATTTCCCAGGGCAGAAGCGATCACTGCAACCACAACACCTTCCAGGGCCGGTTTCACTACCAAGACCTTTCCACTGGTAAGACCGAGACTATTGACAATTTGTTTAAGACCTGCATTCAGGAGCCGACCCGGCAGCTTCAGGCGCAAAAGGACTGGGTGGTCTCTGTTCTGTGGGACAACGCCGGGGTGGGGCGCTTTGATCAGGACCACTATTATGTGATCACCGGCGAGACCCACAATTCCCCTTCCAACATGGAAGCCTACGGCGGGGCCATTACCGGCATTGTGGGGGTGTACCGTGATCCGCTGGGCACTGGCAAGGGTGCGCGCCTGATCATGGGCAGCTACGGCTTTTGCGTGGGCGACCGGGATTATGATGGGGAACTGCAGCCAAAGCTGCACCCCAGGCGGCTGCTTGACGGCATCATCGAAGGGGTGCGCGACGGGGGCAACAAAAGCGGGATTCCCACGCCTTTCGGCCAGGTGACCTTTCACCACGGCTACATGGGCAAATGCCTGGTGTTTGTCACCGCCTTAGGGATAATGCCGGTCACGGTGGCCGGCACGCCCTCTGAGGAAAAGACTACCGCCGCCGGCGAGTTAATCGTCATGTGCGGGGGCAGGGTGGGAAAAGACGGAATCCACGGGGTGACGGCATCATCTGAGATCTTTACGGAAAACACCCCGGCCGGCCACGTACAGATCGGCGATCCTTATACCCAGAAAAAAATGCACGATTTTCTGCTCCAGGCCAGGGACGAGGGGCTGATCCGGTTTGTCACGGACAATGGCGGCGGCGGGCTGTCATCGTCGGTCGGGGAGACCGCCCGCTTTTCCGGGGGCTGTGAGGTGTGGCTCGACCGGGTGCCCCTGAAGTACGAAGGGCTTGATCAGTGGGAGATCTGGGTTTCCGAATCCCAGGAGCGCATGACCGTTTCCGTGCGCCCGGAGGACGTGGACCGGTTCATGGCGCTTTCTGAAAAGCACGCGGTGGAAAGCACCGTGATTGGCAAATACACCGACTCGGGAAAGCTGCACATCACCTACGATGGGGTGACATGTGCATACGTGGACATGGACTTTCTCACCCGGGGCTTTCCCCAGTGGGCGTTCGACGCCGAGTGGCGGTCGTCTGAAATGCGCGGGCTTTATGAACCGGTGATGGACGAACCCCGGGATTACAACCGGCTTTTGATCGATCTTTTGGCCCGGCCCAATATCTGTTCCAGGGAATGGATCATCCGGCAGTACGACCACGAGGTCCAGGGCACCAGCGTGATCAAGCCCCTGGTGGGAGCTGAGCGGGATGTCAACAGTGATGCATCGGTGATCCGGCCGGTGCTGACGTCTGAACAAGGGCTGGCGTTTTCCCAGGCACTGCTGCCGTTTTATTCGGCCATTGACGCCTTTCACATGACCACCTGCACCATTGACGAGGCCGTGCGCCGGCTGGTGGCCGTGGGCGGTGATCCGGAACACATCGGCGGGGTGGACAATTTCTGCTGGCCCAATATTCAGTATGATCCGGTGCGAAACCCGGATGGCCGGTTTAAGGCCGCACAATTGGTGCGCTCCTGCAGGGCCCTGGCCGATACCTGCCGGGTTTACGGAATTCCGCTGCTTTCCGGAAAAGATAGCATGTATGTGGACGGCCATCTGCCCGGGGCCTACGGCGAGACCCACAAGCTTTCGGCCCCGGAGACCATGCAGTTTTCTGCGGTCAGCGTTGTCAAAGACATCGATTGCTGCGTAACCCTGGATATAAAGTGTCCCGGCGACCTTGTGTATGTGCTGGGCGTGACAAAAGACGAACTCGGGGCTTCGGAATACTATGAACGATTCGGCTATACCGGCTGCAATGTGCCGATGGTTGACGGCCGAAAACATTGGCTTCTATACAAAGCTCTTCATGCGGCAATGGAAAAAGGCCTTGCCGCATCGGTTCACGGGATTTACCGCGGCGGGATGGGGGTTCACCTGGCCATGTGCGCCATGGCCGGAAACCTGGGCATCCGTGCAGATATTGGCAAGGTGCCCGGCGCACAGGGCCTGCGGGCCGATCATCTGCTTTTCTCAGAAACTCCGGGACGGTTTGTGGTGACTGTGGCACCGGATAGCAGGGAAAACTTCGAATCCATGATGAAAAACCATGCCCTGGCCAGTATTGGCGAGGTGACAAAAGAGGCCCGGCTGGATCTGTCCTATGGTGCGAGATCTCTGGTGTCGCTGCCGGTGGCCGATCTCAAGGGCGCATGGAAAGCGCCGTTTGGACAATTGGTATAGATTTCCGGATTGGTTTGCGCTACATATTTGTGAAATGATTATCCAAAAAGAAATATATGAGAAACAATTCTGAAATAAACGCCCTTGTGCTGACCGGTTACGGGCTCAATTGCGACGTGGAAACCGCCCATGCATGCGAGTTGGCCGGAGCCCGGGCCACGTGCGTGCACATCAACGACGTGATATCCGGGGCCGTGTCCCTGGAGGCTTTCCAGCTCATGGTGTTTATCGGGGGATTTTCCTGGGGCGATGATCACGGCGCCGGGGTGATCCAGGCCGTGCGCATGAAAAAAAACGCCGGCGACCGGATCATTGGATTTATCAACCAGGGCGGCCTGGTGCTGGGCATCTGCAACGGCTTCCAGACCCTGGTCAATTTCGGGCTCCTGCCGGGTCTGGACAATGATTATACCGCCCGCACAGTGGCACTGACCTATAATGACTGCGGCAATTTCCGCGACGACTGGGTGCATTTGTCCATCAACGCCCAATCACCCTGCCTGTTTACCCGCGGCATGGAAAACCTGGAACTGCCGGTGCGCCACGGGGAGGGCAAGTTTATTGCCGATCAAAAGGTGATTGATCGGCTCATTGATCAAAACCAAGTGGTGTGCAGATACGCCCGGGCAGACGGCGGTTTGGCCGCAGGCGCGTTTCCGGCCAATCCAAACGGGTCCATGGCCGATATCGCGGGCATCTGCGATCCCACCGGACGGGTTTTCGGCCTGATGCCGCACCCTGAGGCCTACAATCATCCGGCCAATCATCCGGACTGGACCCGGGCCAAACAGGTGCGGCGTTGCACCGGCGCTGATGAAAAACCGCCTTTGTCCGCTGCCGGAGTCCACATTTTTGAGAATGCGGTTACATATTTCCGGGCCTGAGTTTGATTTCTGATTGATAACCAGCAATGCCGGACGATCATGAAACCACACCTGATCATCGTCAAATTTGTTGCAGCAGACCGGCTCGAAGCCTTTCATGATCAGCTTCAAACCGGTCCCCGGGACCTCGCCCTGAAAAGACCCCTGCCTGAAGACACGAAAATCCTTTTATTTCTGACCGCACCGGACATGGAAGCCCCTGTGGTGGTAAACGCCGTTGTGACGCAGCATACAGAAGACAACACCCGGATTGCCTTGGTCAATGGTTCCGGAAAACAGATCATATCCGCTCTGCCTGAACAATCTGCCGGGACCCCAAATTCAAACGCCCCGGGCCCGGCATCCTTTGAATGGATTCAAGAGGTGGTTTCCGAGCAAGAACGGGAAGCCGAATCCGAGCCGGTGCCCGGGTTTTCAGACAAGCCTGTTGAGCAAAACAAAACCCTTGACCCGGATGAGCGCGAGCGGATCCGGCCCGTGGGCGAATGGATCATGAAGCTGGCCAAGGCCATCCTGCGCACCGGCTATTATGATGCTTCCCATCCGGGTGCGGCAGAGGCCGGGCAAGGGCTGTACCAGGAGTTTCAGCAGGTAATGGGGGATTGCCCGGAGCTTTTGCTTACCATAGAGGAAACACGTCAGCAAACCGATATTGTCATCTCCGGGATCCTGGATGCGCCGGTATCCGTGCGAACCTTGGTGGGAAAGGGCTCGGCTGCGCTCTATGTGCCTAAGCTGTTTGAGTATTTCGAGAAAAAAAAACTGCTCAGCATTGCCATTAAAAAAGACATTTCCGCTGATCACTTCCGGGCCTTTGTCCGGATCATGAGCGATCCAAAAGTGGATCAAAGCGGGGCCCGGGAGGCCGGGCGTGTTTTGACCGCAGCTCTGGTGGAACATAACATAACCGAAGTCTCAGCGGTATTTGACAACGATCAGCTTGATTTTGAAAAAAATTTACCCTGGCGGGTGGCAATCGCCATGCAGCGGCTGGCCAAGGACTTGATGCTGCTGCCCATGTTCAGCGGCATCTCAGAGGAAAAGGCGCGAAAGCTCAAACAGCAGTCCATCCGGGACATTCTACGGCCCCTGCGCCATCCGAAGCGGTTTAATGATTTTCTGGTCAACTGCTACATCATTGCCGATTATGTCACCCACATGAAGTCTTCAGAAATCGAGAATCTTCTCGTGGACGCCCTTCCCGCAGACCTGCTGCCGGCAACAGCCGTCTATACCTTCGAGGAACTGGACTGGTTGAATGAAAAAATTGCTGCAGACCCCGGCAACCAGCGGATTTTGGAGCGCCTCGAGGGTATCCGCAGGATTTTAAAACGCATGGCCGGGCACGTGGTGACGGAAAATATTTCCGGTGCACAGGCTTTTCTGGCTTACCTTTACGAAAATGAGATTGTCTCCTTTGAACACCTGTCCGAAGACGTCAGATACATCATCAAATCCCGCAGGATGGCAGAAGATGTTCGCGCCCACGCGGATGCATACATAGAGGGCTTTGCATCTGCCGCAGATGATGACACCGCCATGGTTTATATCCGGTGCTTCCGCCGGGTGGTGCCGGTTTTTATTGAAAACCGGCAATGGGAGGTGTTGGAGAGCCTTTCCCGGGGGCTTGTGGAAAGCCGGGAAGGCATTACAGACCGGGACCTGGAAATATTTGACCAGGTTTTTTCCCCGCACCTGGACCACCTGTGCCGGGCCTATGAAAACGCCGATGATCCGGAACGCGACCGGCTCGATGACGTGCTTGCCCGCCTGGGATATCCGGGTATCCGGGTGCTGGGCAAAATTCTGTCCGAGACCTCGGACCGAAAATTGCGGGCAAGGGTGGTCGACCGGCTGGCCGCCCTGGCCGAAGACGCCAGGAAATGGGTGATCGACGTGCTCAGTGATTTGGACCGTCCCTGGTATATCCACAGGAATTCATTAATGATACTGCGGCAGGTAAGCACTGACGCTGAAGATGGCCGGCTGGCTGAGGCTTTTCTGAATCATGATCATCCTCGCCTGCGCCTGGAGGCACTGGCTGCCATTGTGGCCTTAAAGCCGCCGAAAGCAGAGCGCTATGTGATCGAGTTGTTGTCAGATCCGGATTCCCGAGTGAACTGGCGGGCCATGAAGGCGATCACTGAGCTGCCGGTAAAAAATCCGGACACAGTAGATCAGATCCTGGACCTGATTACTGATGTTCCCTTTGACCATTTAAAAAGCGCTTTCCCCCGGTTGAAACAGGCTGCGGCTTTGATGACCGCCCTTGCAGCCTTGCCTGATATTTCCGCAAGCACCCGGCTGGAGTCGCAGATCCTTGAGTGGATTCAGCCAATGGGCACTGGCGGGAAAAAGCGGTTGTCCCTGTTCAAGCGAAACAGCCAGGCGCAGGCTGAAATTCACGTGTTAAAGGCTGCAATCGGCCTGCTGGGAAAGGTGGGCGGGGATTTTTCCGTAAGTTTTTTAAAAGATCTGGCCCGGGCGAACCCGGACCTGGCCGGGCAGGTTGATCAGGCTATTGATTCCATTGAAAAGGCAAAAAAGGATACTGCATCATAGAACGCAAACCCGATCCACGATTGCGAAGTCTGGTTTCCGTGTTCAAGGCCCAGGACCTGGTCCTAAAAGGCATTGCCACGGGTGTGCGCGTCAAGCTGGAACCGGATGTGAAAATCGACATACACAACCCCGAGGCCGGCTCCATGCGCGCCATTGCCCAAATCCGCATCTACCAGCCGGATCCGGACAAAAAACAGAAGGAATCCGGCCGCATCTGCGATCAGCTCAGGAAAAAAACAACCGGCGTGGCCAGCATTTATCCATTCAAGGCGGTAAAAGACACGCCACAAGTCTTTGTTTATGAAGCCATCGTGGATCTTTCCCAATCCCCGGCCTACCATGAAACCGTGGTTTTCGGGGATGCCGGGGCAGAGCGAGCCCCGGAGGAAGCGGCTGCCGCAGAAACCGCATCCGAAATGCCGGAAGAAGTTCAAAACCCCGCCGAAGCCGCCGTAGAATTGCTCGAAACCGTGGATGCCCGAACCTTCCGCCAGGCCCTGGACGCACTTGACCTGCCCCGCACCAGCAACCTGCGCCTTGCCCTGTCCCGTCTCCAGCGCAGCGCCATAGACGCAGAAGAACTAAACGCTGCCGCCAAAACCGAGGCTGCCAGGCTAACCGCACAGGCGGATATTGAAACGCTCGGGCGCATCCAGGGCCTCAACTCACCTGATTTTCTGGATTGTTTGATTACATTGCTGTCAAAAAGCCTGAACTGAAAACAGATGATTGCAAAAGCGCACTTTTGCTATGCTGGATTTTTCTGCCTTTTTTAAAATAAACCCTTACAGGAATTTTATGCCTGTCAACAATCTGTTAGTAAGCCCGGTTTTCAGGGCTTTTGCGGTTTCTTTGTCAGCGGAAGTGGTGCGGACCTGGTATCAGCTTGCCGAGGCCTCTGCTCGGCTCCGGCTCCTGCGGGACCAGATCGGGGCCAATGAAAAAATCTTTTCCCTGATCCAGAGCCGGTTTGAAAACGGCCAGGCCGACCGTGCAGATGTGATTCGCCTGGATCAGCTCCTGGAATCCACGCATGAGCAGGCCCATGTTGCAAAATCCGCAATCGGTGTTTTCAATCATCAATTGGCGGTGCTGCTTGGCCGGTCTTTTGATCAAAAAGACGGCTGCCCGTCTTCCAGGGTTGCCGGTCTTCCCCCTTACCGGAAACTGTGTTCCTTCGGAATTGCTGAGCCGGCGGCCTGATGTCCGGGAGGCTTGCAGGAGGCTTCAGGCCGCGGACAAGGACCTTGCTGCCGCAGAGATCAGCCGGTATCCCAGGCTCAGCCTGACAGCCACGGCATCCACCACTGACCAGGATCCGTCCGGGTCCCATTGCGTGGATGGTCCGCAACCCCATTGCCGCCAATCTGCTGATGATCATTTTGATCGTCGGGGGCATCTGGACGGCCTTTGCCATCCAGAAGGAAGTGTTTCCGGAATTTGAGCTCGACATGGTCGAGGTCTATGTGAGCTATCCCGGCGCCGACCCGGCGGAAGTGGAACAAGGCATCCTGCTGCCCGTGGAAGAGGCCATCCGGGGTGTTGAAGGCATCGAGGCTGAGATGAGAGAGTCCACCGCCGCGCTGCGGGGCGGTTTCATCATGGCCATGGCCGTGATTTACGGGCTTTTGGCGGTGATATTTGCAAGCTATATCCAGCCGCTGATCGTGATGACCGCCATTCCCTTCGGGATTGTGGGCGCGGTTGCCGGCCACATTCTGCTCACCACCCTCACCACATTCGGGGGCCTGACCCCCATCATCCTGGAGACCTCCCGGCAGGCCGCCTATCTCATTCCCATGGCCATTTCCCTGGGTTTTGGCATCGTGCCTTGCCTGTATTTGGTTGTGGAAGATCTCGCAGGACCTGGCGGGTAAATGCCTGACGGAACAGTGCTGCCTTCAGGCCTCCATGCTTTCGATAATGCTGTCGACCAAGGCCTCCATGTCAAAGGTCATCTGGTCCAGGTCATCGGTGGGCATGCCGATGGCGTCCAGAGCGCTGTCGTCCATGACAAAATTGCTCTCCAGATTGTTGGTATTGGCCATGGCATCGGAGATGTGCAGGATGCAGGCAAGCGGGTCATGGCCGCATTCAGCCGGGCTGTGGTGATACCGGATGGCATGGGTCAGGTTTTCCGGGAGCTTCCACTTTTTTAGATACCTGGCGGCCAGGGCCGCATGGTCGAATTCAAACATTTCAAATTCCGCGTCCTGCAGGGTCTTTCCCCGGGCCAGAAGCTCATTGAATTGCCGCTGATTTTTATGGATACAGGAGTCGAGCAAAACCATGCCGGAATCATGGATGAGCCCGGACATGAAAGCGTCATTGACCAGTTCCGGGTGATATTTTTCAGCAATGGCTTTGGCACCCACTGCCACTGAAAGGGAATGCTTCCATACAAATTTGGCCTCAATATTGTATCCTTCCAGGTTTTTTCCCATCATTTTGGAGCTGCTGACCACGGTAATGAGTTCAAACAGGGTTTGAAATCCAAGAAGGGCGGAGGCCTGTTGTACGGATGTCACGGGCACGCTCACCCCGTAGTAGGCGGAATTGGCGATGCGCAGCACCCGGGTGGCCATGGCCTGGTCGGTTTCCAGCACCTGGCTGATTTCTCTGAATCCGGAGTTCTCACTGGAAAGCACCTCGTTTGCCCGGGCGATGATTTGGGGCATGGGCGGCAGTGCCTTTGAGGTCTGCACAATCTTTTCCATCAACTCCGGGCCGGTCAGGGCCGGGGTCTTTGTTTCCGCCCGGGTTTGCTGTTGATCTTTTTGCACTCTCAGCACGGTGCTGCATGCCGGGCAAAGCAGATCCACAGGTTTGTTTTCAGGCAGTTCGCTGTCAGGTATCTGGTAGGTTTTGTTGCAACCCGTGCAGGTGATGGAAACCAATTAAATGCTCCTCTGAATGAATTCCTTCTACAGTATATACCATCCCGGTATGGGCAGTACGATAGCCGGGCCAAGCCTTAATAGTTGATATTTTTCCTATCGGATATGCCGGGCTGTTCTTTAGGTGTAGTCTGAAAAATTTTACAAGAACCCGGATCGGCGGGCATTTCAGCGCTTTTGCGTAAACGGTTTTCAGCAGGCGGGATTTTAAAAAGCCGGGCGGGCGGATATCCTTCCGCCCGCCCGGGAAAAAAAGAAAGCCGGCGCCGGATGTGTTTATTTCAAGGCCTGCAGCGGCATGCCGGCCTTAAGATCTTCCTTTGAGTCCGTGATCAGTACGGTGGCCGTGTTGTCTTCGGTGTGGAGCACCAGCAGGGTGCCCATCTCCTCGGTGGTCAGATATTTCGGGGAATCCGGACCCCAGTCCGCGTCAGTGGTGACCTCGACAAGAATCGTGTACTGCTGGCCGACTTCAATGCCGTCGCCCCGACCCTTGTTGATAAAGGCAATGGTGTCTTGCCCAATGAAATTCCAGCCTTCTTCTGACTTGATGAGGTTGGCGTTCAGGTTTTCAATGCCGGGTTTGATCCTGATGTCTGCCTTGCGGTCCATCAGGGGCATGATTTTGTCGTTTTTTTGAATGTCGCGAAAGGCTTTCACAATTCTGCCTGCGGCAAAATCCGGCTGGGAATCCGTAATTTCCAGAATTCCGGTGAGCAGGTACTGATCTCCGATGTATTGATCAGTGGAAGGATCGTCAACTCCTCCTTTCATGCGGTAAATCAGGTAGTTTTCCCCCTTGACGATGTTCCCGCCGGGTTCCGGGCGAATGTAGACCTTGTCACCGGTGCTCAACAGGTTAATACCATGGCGTTCAAGTGAGAGCGTCCCCAGGGTTTCAACAGGTTGCTTACGGATAAATCCCACCGTCCGGATCGGGGTATAAGTGAAATATTGCTCGATTTCCTCCCGGGTGGGTTCGGTCTCCTGCCTTTTTTTATCACCAAAGCTTTTTTTGTATATGCGGATTTTCTGGCCCGGGTAGATCCAGTGGGGATTGGGGATCTGTGGGTTGTAGTGCCATAAATCCGGCCATTGCCAGGGAGAATCTGAAAACTCTTCAGACAGATCCCACAGGGTGTCACCCTTTTGGACCGTGTAGTAAAAACCGGTTTCTGTTTCAATGATGTGCTCTTCAATGCCGGCGTTTGCTGATGCAAAGAAAAACATCACGAGTGCCGCGCACAGACCGGCGGTGACAAGTTTCCGGATTCGCCTGGATTTGGATTGCGTTCTCATGCCCTGCCCCTTGTGGTGGTTAACGGGTTTTTCCGGAAGTGGTTTTGTAACCACTTCCAACAATGTAAAAGAAAAAAGGTTGGAATTGGGCTTTTTTTTATGAGAAATTCTCATAAATGCCTGTTTATGTTTAAAGGATTTTTTTTTGGATGTCAAGTGCCGGATCAAACCGCTTATTGCGGATATCCGGTAATTTCCCGGATTTCTTCGTACAATGGTTTGAGCCGGGCATACATTTTTTGATAGATGCGCCTGTATAATGTGTCATAAAGCCTCTGGTTTTCGGCAATGGGCTCAAATGTGTCGCCGATCCGGGTCATGGCTGCGATTGCAGCGGGATAGTCCGGGTGCAGATTCAATCCCACGGCCGTGTTGATGGCCGCTCCCAGCCCGGAGGTTTCATAAATGTGCGGCCTGGATGCCGGCAGGTTGAAAACATCTGCGGTGACCTGCATGGCATTGCGGCTCTGGGACCCGCCCCCGGAAATCCGCAGCTGCCGGATGGGCGTTTTGGTCCGTTTTTCAATGCGTTCCTTTCCTTCGCGCAGGGCATAGGCCAGGCCTTCCAGGATGGCCCGGTACACGTGACCGCGGGAATGGATGTCGCCGAACCCGATAATGCTGCCCTTGGCCTCGGGGCCGGGCATTTTGATGCCGGGAGTCCAGTAGGGCTGGAGCATCAGTCCCATGCATCCGGGGGCAATGTCGTCAATCAGGCGGTCGAACAGCGCTTCTGCATCCACGCCCAGGTTTTGCGCCTTTTGCTTTTCTTTGTGGCCGAATTCATTTTTAAACCAGCTCACCATCCAATAGCCGCGGAAAATCTGTACTTCAAGGGAATGATGGCCCGGAATGGCAGACGGGTAGGGCGGGATCAGGGATATGGGCTCCACGTAGCGATTATGGGTCACATTGATGGTGGCCGTGGTGCCGTAGCTGATGCATCCGGTTTGCGCATCCATGCTGCCCGAGCCGATAACCTCGCAGGCCTTGTCCGCGGCTGCGGCAATAACCGGGAGCCCCTCGGGAATTCCGGTATGCCGGGCGGCTGTGGCGCTTACCAATCCAAGACGGCCGCCCGGGTGGATCAACCGGGGCAGCATGTCCGGGTCAACGGGCAGTGCCCGCCATTTCCAGTCCGAATTTCCGGCCCAGGCAAGGCGCTTGTAGTCAAACGGCAGATATGCCACCTGGCAGCCCACGGAATCGGAAAACTCGCCGGTGAGCCGGTAGGTGAGATACCCGGACAAAAGTAGATACTTGTGGGTCTTTTTCCAGATCTCCGGCTGATGGGTTTGCAGCCAGTTGGCCTCGGCTTCCTGCTGAAAATAGGCCACGGTCCTGGATAGGCCTGTAACCTTGAAAAGCAGGCCCCAGAGTCCGCCCACAGGCGGGGGGTTTATGGCCTTGCGCTGATCCAGCCACAGGATTGCCGGCCGCAGGGGGCGGCCGTTTTTATCCACGTTGATCACGGTCCCCCGCTGGGTGGTGACCGAGACACCGGCAAGGCGTTTTCGCTCGATTTTTCTTTCGCTCCACAATCCCTGGCAGGCCCGGCCGAGCAGCTCCCAGTACATTTCCGGGTCCTGTTCGGCCCAGCCCGGTTTTTCGGAAAAATACGGGGTGAACGGGATTTTGACAATGGCCTGCATCCGGCCGGAGAGGTCAAATGCCATGGCCTTTAAGCTCTGGGTGCCGTTGTCAATGGTGAGCAAAAGATCCTTGGTGGTCATGGCTGCCTCCGTGGGGGATCACGATCATGTGGTATTTTTCCTTGACGCGGATCCGATTTTTGCCTATAGTATAGAAACAGCGGACTTTTACCGACCGGCGGACCGGTCTGTTCTGAAATTTGACAATAGCTTATCATGGGCATATTCGACAATCATAATTTCGTTTGTTCCTTTTTTTGGCGCTGGTGGTCCAAGGCCGAACAAGCGGGGTATGCCCTTCGGCCGGTGCCGCTGTAAAGCCGCCGGCAAAAGTTGACACACACAGACAAACCGTGGGGCTCCGTCGGGCTTCACGGTTTTTTTGTTTTGCGGAAAAAATTTTTATCAGTGATCTGAGACAGGAGGAAAAACCATGCTGATCGTCATGCGGCAGGATGCCACACAGGAGCAGATTGATGCGGTGGTTCGCGTCATTGAGGAAAAGGGTTGCCGGGCCCGGCCCATTCCCGGAGGGGAAAGGGTTTCCATTGGGGTTTTATACAACAAGGGTCCCCTGGATCCAGCCGGTTTTCAGGCCATGGCCGGGGTCAAGGAAGCCATTGCCGTAACCCGCCCATACAAACTGGTCAGCCGGGAAGTTAAGCCTCATGACACCGTCGTCCGGGTGGGCAATACAGAAGTCGGCGGCAACCGTCTTTCCATTATCGGCGGGCCGTGCGCGGTGGAAAGCGAATCGCTGGCCATGGCAACGGCCGAGCACGTGAAAAAGGCAGGAGCCGATATTTTCCGGGGCGGTGCGTTTAAGCCCCGCACGTCGCCTTATGCTTTCCAGGGCCTGGGCGAAGAGGGGTTAAAAATCCTGGCAAAGGTACGTGAAACGTTTGACATGCCCGTGGTCACGGAGGTCCTGGACCTGGAGCATTTTGACATGGTGGAGCAATATGCCGATATCGTCCAGATCGGAACCCGAAACATGCAGAATTTCAGCCTTCTGCGCCGGGCCGGGGAGTCAAAAAAACCGGTAATGTTAAAGCGCGGCATGTCGGCCACCGTGGATGAATGGCTCATGGCCGCCGAATATATAATGTCCGAGGGCAACGAAAATATCATTTTGTGTGAGCGCGGGGTGCGCACCTTTGTGCGCCACAGCCGAAACACCCTGGATTTTTCGGCAATTCCCGTGGTCCGGCGGGAAAGTCATCTGCCGGTGATCATCGACCCGAGCCATGCCTCCGGATACCGGGACCAGGTCCTGCCCCTGGCCAGGGCCGCCGCGGCCGTGGGCGCCCACGGGCTCATGGTGGAGGTCCATGATATGCCCGATTTTGCCCGGTGCGACGGGGGCCAGTCGCTGTACCCGGACCAGTTTGCGCTTATGTGCCGCCAGGCAAGGGCTATCTGCGATATTTTTGCTTCCTCCTGAATTTAATTTGGGTATTTGAAAAGAGGTGGTAATGAAGCGTCTTGAAATTGCAGGCCAGACCGGGGCCTCGCAAATCCTGGTGGGTGAGCGCCTGGAAAACGCAGGCGCGTATCTGCCCGAAAACACGCGTGTGATTGTGATCACCGATGAAACCGTCAACCGGCTTTACGGTCAGAAGATGCCGGATGCCGAGCGCATTGTCATCGGCTGCGGCGAGGCGTCCAAGACCCTGGATACGGCAGCGTTTATCTACAGGCGATTAATTGAGCTGGAGGCAGACCGCAGCGTGTTTCTGCTCGGGGTGGGAGGCGGCATTGTGTGCGACATTGCCGGTTTTGTGGCTGCCACCTATCTGCGGGGCGTGCGGTTTGCCAGTGCCGCCACCACCCTGCTGGCCCAGGTGGATGCCAGCGTGGGCGGCAAGACCGGGGTCAACCTGGACGGTTACAAAAACATGGTCGGGGTTTTTCATCAGCCCGGTTTTGTCATATGCGACCCGCATCTTTTAAAGACCCTGCCCCGGCAGGAGGTGGTTTCCGGTTTTGCCGAAATCATCAAGCATGCCGCCATAGCCGATGCTGGATATTTCGGCCGGCTGGAAAGCCGGGCTGAAGAGGCCATGGCCCTGATGCCGGAGATCATCGAGCAGATTGTCTATGACTCCGTTTTGATCAAATCCGATATTGTCAACCGGGACGAACGGGAAAAAGGCGAGCGGCGGAAACTCAACTTCGGCCACACTTTGGGCCATGCCATTGAAAAAACCATTGGGTGCGGCCACGGTCAGGCCGTGAGCGCGGGCATGGTTGCTGCCGCCCGGTTGTCTGTGAAAAAAGGGCTGCTGAGCGAATCCGACATGCAGCGCCTTTGTGATTTGCTGGCGCGTTTTGGTCTTCCGGTTTCCCTGCCCGCTGATCCGGCCGCAGTTTACGATGCCCTGGCCCGGGACAAAAAGCGGGAGGCGGATTTTATCTGGTTTGTTCTGCTTTCGGCCATTGGGGATTGTATGGTTTCACCCGTTGCCCTGACGGAACTGCAAGCCGTGCTTGGCCTTTAACAGGTTTTTATCTGACCTCAAACCTGGGGCTCTGGATGCGCTGGTTTTTGCATTCCGGACAACGGCCAGGCCGGGTGACCCGTTTGCGGCTGCCGAACACAAATCCGCAGGCCAGGCACCGGGCGGGCTGAATGCGAAGTTTTTTGCCCTGGGGCGCAACGCTTTTGCCCACATGGGGCAGGTGGGCATAGACTTCTTTTTCGCTGATGCCCAGTTCCTGGGAAAGATCTCTGGCATCACAGAGGCCCTGCTCCAGAATCGCCATGATCTGCTGTCGAATGGTTGTCATGTTTCAATGGTAAATGCGAAATCTTTGGGATGCAAGGCCCAAAACCGGGTTTTGGTGGTTTGAGCCGGAAAATCCGGTGGTTTGTAACGGGTTATTTTATGCTTTTCAGGTGCGGGCCGGATGTATTATGAATAAAAGCATCCGGTTTTTGCCGGAAACCATGACTGTCAACAGGCACTTTTTCCGCGCAAGCCCAAAAGGTATATGAGCGGGAAAATGCCGTTGTCAAGGCGGTGAAAAAGGTCAGTCTCACTGTTGTCAATAACCGGTGCGGCTGCGCGGCAATCAGGAATATTATATTACTGTGAACATTTAAAAACAGCCGGAAGCCCGGACAGGGGGACCATGACGTTGATTTCCAGGCTTTTCAGTGAGTGCCGATCCATTAAAAGCCGGTTTCTGGGTTTCCCCCCCAAAAAGGTGCTGGTACTCGAAGGCGGTGGCATGCGCGGCATTTTTCTGGTTGGCGTGCTTCAGGCTTTTTTGGAGAGGGGGTATTATCCGTGGCGCGCCATCATTGGAACTTCTGCAGGCGCCCTGATCGGGGCGGCATATGCCGCCCGGCAAATTCACCTGGCCCGGGATGCGTTTTTCTCTGAACTGCTGACCGGCCGGTTTATCCGGATGAGCAATATCTTCAGGCCGGAAAAGCACGTTTTGAACCTGGACTGGCTGGTGGATCAGTTCATTGCCGGACCCGAACCGCTTCATATAGGGCGGCTGCGCAGCACGGGATGTCCCCTGTGGATTGCCGTTACCCGGTTTTATGAAGACGCACCACCGGAACCCGTGTATCTGGGAAGCAAAATTCATGATATCCCGGACGCATTAAAGGCTTCGTCGGCCATTCCGTTTTTGTACCGCAATTTTGTCTCCTACGGCGGACACCAGTTAATGGACGGAAGTGTCTGCAATCCCCTGCCGTACAAAAAGGCGCTGGAACTGGGCTTTGCGGAAAAAGACATCCTCGTGGTGGCCACCCGGCCCCGGGGATATCGAAAGGAGCGGGAATCCTTCTGGGTCAAGATGTTATATGAATCCTATTACAAAAAGGGTCGCTACCAGCACCTGATTGCCGCCCTGGACCGTCACTGGGGGACATACAATCAACTCCTGGATGATCTGGAAAACAGGCACCGCATTGACGTGATTTATCCGCCGGCCGATTTCCGGGTCAATCGCCTGACCCGAAGCGAGGAAAAGATCCTGGAGGGTTTTGAGCAGGGGGTCACGGCAGCCGGAAATTTTTTACACCACCGCCGCGGACCGGATTTTCCGGAGCCTGTGGCATAAACTGGCGTTGATTTGAAAGGAAAGACAAGCAATGGGTTTGTTTCGCATATTTTCCGGAAAATCTCCGGAGGCACATGAAGAAAAAGGCGATGAATGCTTTCGAAACGCCGCCTATGGGGAAGCCCGGATCGAATTTGAAAAGGCATTGAATAAAATCAAAACCCGGTATCCGGAAAAAAGCCACCTGTCTGACCGGATTGCGCAAAAGCATCAAAAGGCCAGCGAGGCTCTGGCGCAAAATCATGTGGAAAACGCCCGGGACCTGGCAGAAGCCGGGGATACCAGGGAAGCTGCTGAATTCTATGAGCTGGCCATGGGCCTGACGGAAAATGCCGCAACCCGGGAAAAGATCCAGCAGGGCTTATCCGGCCTTGTCCGCGGGAAAAAAGAAATGCGCCGGCATGCTGAACAGCAATATTCCGATTCAGCGGCAGAGCCGGATTTGTCCGGCCGGCCCGGGCAATTTGATACAGACGAGGCGGATATGTTTGCCGTGCTCTGCCACGCGCTTCCCGAAGAGATTGCAGAAGAATACCGCTCCTATGGGGATGCCTTTGTCCGGGGGTATACCGCATTGAACCAGGGCGATTTTTCCACGGCTGTCACCGAGCTCTCCGCGGCCATGGCGCAAAACCCGGAAAAGCCCCTGATTGTTTTGGAACTGGCAACGGCCTGCCTGCATGCTGAACAGCACGACAGGGCCAGGCAGTTGCTGGAAACCTGCCTGGAACAAAGTCCCGGGGAAATCCGGGCTTATCAGCTGCTCTGTGAATTGTTCTGGGAAAACGGGCAGTATTCCGAAGCCTGGAAACTGCTGGCCGCGTCGCCTGAAGAGATTCAGGAAAGCCGGGACATGCAGATGCTGATGGGAGAAACCTTTTTTCAGGCCGGGGACATGGAAAAAGCCATGGGCATGTTTCAGGCCTGTGCCGACGCCCACGGCGAAGACGAGATCGTATCCCGGGCCCTGGCCAAGACCCTGGAGGCCTCCGGACACGTGACAGAAGCCCGGGATGCATATGCCCGGATCATGAACGAGTGCGTGTCCTGTCAACAGCGCATTGACCCCTTTATCAAGCGCAGGTTTGCCGAACTTTCCTTTCAAAGCGGCGAGACCTCAACCAAGCTGCTGGATTTGTTTTTCTCCCTGGTTCAGGAGGATCCGGACAACCGGGGCGGGTATTATCAGCGAATCGGCCGGTTGTATGAAAAACAGGGCGAGTCGGATCAGGCGGCCCGCTACCTGGAACTGGCCGGCCAGATGAGGCAGCAGGCGTGAACACTTCAGGCGGCTGTGCCGGCAAGACCGGTTTTGTCCGGGATCTGTTGATTGAAAATTGCATTTGCCGGAGCATTGAGTTTGACCGGCTGCTGTTTTTTGGCGGCATGCGCTTTGGCAGCCGGAAAAGCTGGTGGGGCCCCGGCAGGCCCCGGCCTCAATCCCATGAAGGGCTGGATATTTGTTTTTTTGCAGACAGGCCCGGCCGGTATTTCCGGCTGGATGAAACCGTCTGTGTGCCCGCGGCATTTGATAGCCGGGTGGTGGCCATGATTCCCGATTTTCTCGGGACCACCGTGATCGCAGCCCATGAGATGGGCGGCTGTACTGACAGGTGCCTTGTGTTCTACGCCCACATCACGCCGGACAAGGGCCTGCATCCCGGGCAGCGCCTGGAAGCAGGCCGGTGTTTTGCTCGTATTTCCGGTGAAAACAAAAAACGCTGGCTGCCGCCGCACCTGCATCTGAGCATGGCCGCGGAGGAAAATCTGCCGCCTTTGGAAAGAATTGACTGGCCGATGTTAAACCGCCTGGACCGGGATTTGTTTATGAATCCGGAACAGATCCTGGATTCGGATTTTCAGGTGATGGAATTTATTGCCCGCACAGATCTGTATGAGGCTTTTGTTCCGGTTTCTTTCCGGAGGCGGACAGTAGAGAGGGCCGGGTGCCGGAAAAACGGGCAACTGCTATGAAACGCCTTGAATTTGCCGAAAAGCTCTGCTATTTATTCTAGATTTCAATCCATACGTTCCGATTTCCTGGTGCAGGAAATCGTTTTTTTAAACAACCTGTAAGGAGGATCCATGATCAGAGCCGCTGTTGTCGGGGCCACCGGCTATGCCGGTGCAGAACTGGTGCGGATTCTTGCCGGGCACCCGGAAGTGGTGATCACGGCTTTAACCTCGCGGCAGTATGCGGACGTGGCCTTTGACAGCATATATCCGGCCATGGCGGGGATCATCACCCAGAAGTGTGAGACCTTTGATACCGATTCGGTCTGCCGGCGTGCGGACGTGGTGTTTACGGCCCTTCCCCATAAACTTCCCATGGAAATCATTCCGGAAATCATTGACAAAGGCTGCCGGGTGGTGGATCTGTCCGCGGATTTCCGGTTCCGGGATCCGGCCCTTTATGAGGCTGCATACCAGACCCACGCGGCAAAACAGTTGCTTGCCGAGTCTGTTTACGGGCTTTGCGAGGTCTTTGCAGACGATATTGCCGGTGCGCGATTGGTGGGCAATCCGGGCTGCTATCCAACCAGTGTGCTGCTGCCCCTGGTGCCTTTGGTGAAGGCCGGGCTCATTGACAGCGGAACCATTATTGCCGATTCCAAGTCCGGTGTCAGTGGTGCGGGCCGAAATCCGGCTGTCACCAGCCTCTACAGTGAGGTCAGCCAGTCTTTCAAGGCCTACAAGGTGGCTTCGCACCGGCACGAACCGGAAATGGAGGAAAAGCTAACCCAGGCGGGTCAAAAACCGGTGAACATTACTTTTGTACCCCACCTGTTGCCCATGATTCGCGGAATGGAGACAACCATATATGCGAGCCTGGCCAGTGTCGTAAATGAGCCGGATATCCGGCAGTGTCTGGAGCAGTATTATCAGGACCGCAGGTTTGTGCGGATCACAAAGCAGGGCCGGCCGCCGGATACCCGGGAGGTGCGCGGCACCAATTACTGCGATATTGGTTTTGTGGTGGATGATCAAAACCGCCGGCTGGTTCTGATGTCGGCCATTGACAATCTGGTGAAGGGAGCGGCCGGCCAGGCCGTGCAGAACATGAACCTCATGTGGGGACTGTCTGAAACCACCGGCCTGACAGCAGCCCCGTATCCGGTGTGATTGGCCGTGATGACACAAATATATGCCCCGAATGTGTAACCCCAAACAAAGGAGTTGGAAAAATGACGGCAAAACTGATTAAAGGAACCGAAATCCGGGAGCAGATCCTCGAGGAGATCGCAGAGGAAGTCAAGCAGATCAAGGAGAAGCACAACAAGGTGCCCGGTCTGGTTACCATCCTGGTAGGCGAAAACCCCGCCTCAGTGTCTTATGTGACCCTAAAGATCAAAACCGCGGATCGACTGGGTTACAAGGAAATTCAGGACAACCAGCCCGAAGATATTTCCGAGGCGGACCTGCTTGCCCTGATTGACAAATACAACAAGGATAATGAAATTCACGGCATACTGGTGCAGCTACCCCTGCCCAAGCACATCAACGAGAAAAAGATCCTCAATGCCATTGACCCGGACAAGGATGTGGACGGATTTCATCCGGTCAACGTGGGCCGCCTGATGATCGGTGGATCTGAGGTGAAATACGCGCCCTGCACCCCGGCCGGCATCCAGGAGATGATCGTGCGCGCCGGTGTTGAAACCAGCGGCGCCGAGGTCGTGGTGGTGGGCCGCTCCAATATCGTTGGCAAACCCATTGCCATGATGATGTGCCAGAAAGGCGAGGGTGCCAACTCCACGGTTACCATTGTTCACACCCGCACCCAGGATCTGGCCGCCCACTGCAAGCGCGCCGATATCCTGATCGTGGCCGCAGGCGTGCCCGGGCTGGTCAAGCCGGAATGGATCAAGCCGGGCGCGTGCGTCATTGACGTGGGCGTTAATCGCGTGGGCGAAAAGGTTAGCGAGAAAACCGGCAAAACGGTTGCCATCCTGCGCGGGGACGTGGATTTTGATGCAGCCAAGGAAATCGCCGGTGCCATTACCCCGGTGCCCGGCGGCGTGGGTCCCATGACCATTACCATGCTCATGAAAAATACCCTCAATTCCCTGAAATATCAGCTGGGGCTGAAATAATCTGTTATCCGGGTTCCAAAACCAGGGCCCGCTTCCCCGTGAAGCGGGCCTTTTGCCTTAAAACCCGGTACCTTGACGGCAAAACGTTCAGGCAATATGTTATGTTCTGTCGTCAATGTGAATTCCCGAACCTTGAACCTTCAACCTTAAACCTTGAACAGGAATTCCATGGCAGCACTTGCCGCAGGCAATTTTTTAACAAAATTATTCGGCAGTAAAAACGAGCGGGTTTTAAAAAAGCTTCACCCGGTGGTGGATGCGGTCAACGCCCTTGAACCCAGATACGAGGCCATGAGCGATGCGGATCTGGCCGCCCAGACCCCCTTGCTCAAATCCCGGTACCAGCAGGGAGAGTCCCTTGATGACCTGTTGCCCGATGCCTTTGCCGTGGTTCGCGAAGCCTCCCGGCGCACCTTGGAGATGCGCCATTTTGACATGCAGATTCTGGGCGGCATTGTCCTGCACCAGGGCAATATCGCGGAGATGAAAACCGGTGAGGGAAAAACCTTGGTGGCCACCCTGGCCATTTATTTAAATGCTCTGACCGGAAAAGGCGCCCACGTGGTCACGGTCAACGATTACCTGGCCCGGCGCGATGCCGAGTGGATGGGAAAGATTTACCGCTTTCTGGGCATGAGCGTGGGCAATATCGTCCACGGGATGAACGACCAGGAGCGCAAGGAGGGCTACGCCTGTGATATCACTTACGGCACCAATAACGAGTTCGGGTTTGATTATCTGCGCGATAACATGAAGTTTGACAAGGAATCGCTGGTGCAGCGGGAACTGAACTTTGCCATTGTTGACGAGGTCGACAGCATCCTCATTGACGAGGCGCGCACTCCTTTGATCATTTCCGGGCCTGCGGAGAAATCCACGCATTTGTATTACCAGGTCAACGGCATCGTGCCCCACTTAAAGCCGGAAGAACACTACACGGTGGATGAGAAGGCCAAATCCGTGACCCTGACCGAGGCCGGCGTGGCCATGGCCGAGCAGCAGCTCCAGGTGGAAAACCTCTATGACCCCAAAAACATTGAACTGCTGCACCACGTCAACCAGGCATTAAAAGCCCATGCCCTGTTTACCCGCGATGTGGACTACATCATCAAAGACAACCAGGTTATCATTGTTGATGAATTCACCGGCCGGCTCATGCCGGGCAGAAGATACAGTGAAGGGCTGCACCAGGCCCTGGAGGCCAAGGAAAACGTCAAAATCGAAAACGAGAACCAGACGCTGGCCACCATCACCTTCCAGAATTTTTTTCGCATGTATGACAAGCTTTCGGGCATGACCGGCACGGCCGATACCGAGGCCGCGGAATTCAAGAAGATCTATGATCTCGACGTGGTCATCATTCCCACAAATGAGCCCATGATTCGGGAGGATTATCCGGACGCGATATACATGACCAAAAAGGAGAAATACGATGCAGCCATCGAGGAGATCATCGAGTTAAACCGCGTGGGCCGCCCCGTGCTGGTGGGAACGGTCTCCATCGACGTCTCGGAGTATTTAAGCGGTCTGCTCAAAAAGCGCGGTGTCGCCCACAATGTGTTAAACGCCAAAAACCACGAGGCTGAAGCCGAAATCATCGCCAATGCCGGCCAAAAGGACGCAGTGACCATTTCCACCAACATGGCCGGCCGGGGAACCGACATTGTCCTCGGCGACGGGGTGGTCGAACTCGGAGGGCTGCACATCCTGGGCACGGAGCGCCATGAGAG
>NZ_JAWODO010000021.1:0-15737 GCF_046483245.1 Desulfosalsimonas sp.
AGCCTCGGCGTCTCCTTTTGCGCTGGTGGGCTCCTTTTTTGTATTATAGACATATATCTTAGCAAACAAGGAGGCACTAAAGCTCAGTTTATGGCGATGCTTTTGGACTTCTTTCCGGAAGCGCTCGCCCTTGGCGCGGTGTTTGGACACGATCATAGATTGGGCCTGTTGCTGGCCGCGTTCATCGGAGCTCAGAACCTGCCTGAAGGATTTAACTCCTACCGAGAGATAACGAGAGTGGGCACCAAGCCCCGCGTTGCGCTAAAAGCTCTTCTAGGGGCCAGCCTGCTCGGTCCTTTTGCAGCATGTACTGGTTACTTCTTTCTTCAGGATCAGGCCAAGTTAACAGCAACCATAATGACTTTCGCCAGTGGCGGGATTTTGTACATCATTTTCCAAGACATTGCTCCGCAATCGAAGATCAGAAAACACGGGATCTCAGCGATTGGCGCAGTCTTAGGTTTTGCCGTTGGATTGCTCGGCAAGAAATTGATGGGGTGAAAAAAACTCGTCTCCCAACAAGGCAAATGCAGCCGACTCGTAAACTCGCGGCTGATTAGCGCCGCGTAACTCAGCTTGTCAGCTTAGCCACTATTGCAGAAAAATCGTACCCGTGCAGCTTGCCGGTAATTTCCGACGGTATTTTAAAACAGCTTCCCGGTGCAACATAACTTGCCATCCAAAACAATATTCCTGCCTTTTCCCATCTGTTCATACTGTAAAAAGGTCCGGGACGACAAGGGATTCTGGAATCCGGTGGAAGCCTATATTTCAAAACATTCTCAGGCGGAATGGAGCCACGGCATATGCCCGGATTGCGACAGGATTCATTTTCCTGAATTTGATCTTCGCAGCAAGGATTGATAAAATCAGGACAATCTTTGATGTCACGAATACCTGCGGATAAGAAAGAAACCAGCGCAGGACAGGTAGGGGTGAATTAAGCAAGCTTTTTTCAAATCAAATCACCTGCAATAAGGCGCGACTTCGGTGTAACCCCTGTTTTTTGTGAACCAGGCCTTTAAACTGTTTTCACTGTACTTGGTACAATACGCTTGCGGGTTACTGGCGGTGTACAAATCTGTAAAAGTCAATTATACCCGGAAGATAAGTCATTTTTGTCTTTTTTTAATGCCTCTTTTCCTCGACGAGGTGATTGTTTATGAGCGGACCATAGACGTATTTCTCCTCGGTGCCGTGATTTCAATTGCCACCCTGCTAATATATATTGCCCCGGTGGGGCGCCGGGTTTCTGTTGTTAACATGATGTTTTCAGGATTTGATCGCCCGGAAGATCGGCCCATGACCCTGTTGTGGCTTTCAACCCAGGTAATCGCAGGTTACCTGATTATCATTCCTTTTCTTGTTCTTTATGTGTACTATGACATGGAACACCTGATTCTGCTGCCCTTGCTGATAACGGCAATCGGTGATGGACTGGCCGAACCGGTGGGAGTGTGATTCGGCCGGCACAGGTATCAGGTCCGTGCCCTTTTTTCGGACAAAAGATATTACCGCACCCTGGAAGGGAGCGCATGCGTATTCCGGTTGCTCGTGTGTTTGGTGCGTATTTTTATTCCTGGCGGTTTTTATCAAAGCAAAACCAGACAGGATGTTAAAAAGTCAATCCCGTTTATTCAATGTCTGCGAGGCAAACGATGTCCCGGATGCGGCAACCAGGTCTTTGAGGGGCTTTCTTTCGTTTTCCAGGGCCTCTGCAAAAGTGGCCTGGTTGCGGTACTCTATCAGGCCCTTTACGGTGAGGGCAGTCTCATTGTCGGCCTCGCAGATCATGCGGGCAATGGCTTCGGCCCGGGGCATAAGTTCCTCCGGGGCCAGCACCTCGTTTACCATTCCGCAGGCAAGGGCCTGTTCGGCGCGTATCCATTGGCAGGTAAGGGAAAACTGCTTGGCCAGCCTCTGGCCGACAGCTTGCTGCAGAAGCTGGGTCATGCCCCACCCGGGTCGGATTCCGATCCTGGCGTGGGTGTCTGCAAAAGCTGCTTTTTCAGAGGCAATCAGGAAATCGCAGTTCAGGGCGAGTTCAAATCCACCGGTGACTGCTGGTCCGTTAACCGCGCCTATTACGGGTTTTCTGCAATCTGCGACAATATCGACCAGGTCCCTGCCGTCGCCCCTGGGATCAACAAGGTTTTCGGTTTCCAGGCAGCCCAGATCCAGCCCGGCGCAGAAGGCCGGGCCTTTTCCTGTGATAATGATCACCCGTATCTCATCATCTGAGGCTGCTTTTTCCAGCCCGTCGTAAAGCCCCCTTAACAGGGCCTCGTTAATGGCATTTCTTCTTTCCGGCCGGTTAAGGGTTATGGTTGCGGCCTGGTTTTTATATTCAATCAGCACCGGATCTTCCATGTCTTCTTCCTGTTTTTAGAAATTGCAATATATATGCGTATTCCAGTGAAGTCGGCCACCCCTTCGGGATGATTCCGGCCACCTGTTCCGGTCCATATCGGCCACTTTTTCGTACCACAGCGCCGCTTTGGCCTCTAAAGATTGGAGGGAGAGCTGCATTACCATTGCCGGAAATCCAGAATAATGGTTTCGGTGAACACCTTCTTTATGAACTCGCTGATTTTACTGATTAAGACTTCCTCTTTAAATTGCTCCCGGGGGATTTTTTCCATCATTGTGTTATCGACCTTTTCTACATTGGGATTTATGACGGTCTCAATGTCGATCGATTGCGTGTGCTCGTTGGCCACAAAAGAAATTGTGGATTGAATATGCGATGGATAGAACCTGTCCACCGGAGGCGACAATAAGTGTCTGGGAATAAGGGAGAAAAAAAATCCGTAATGCATGTCCGACGGGGGGCTCTCCCGGAACTCTGCCTTATGCCCTCTGGCCGAAAGCTTTCCGGTCAGTTCCTCCAATCTCTTCCTGTAGTGATCCTGATAGTTCCCCTTAAAGCTGTCCCGGAATTCCGTGCAGCGGCTGATTTTTTTGCATTGTCCTTCCCGTGCTTTCTCGAGGTCCTTTTCATAATCTTCCAAGATGGTGTCGATGGGATTCATACACTGCCTCCAGGCGTGTTTAGATGTTCAGGTTTTCGCCCCCAACGAAAGCTTCGAAATCGATTTTCAATCCTCTTCTCCGAGACTTCATATGGAACATTTTGCTTAAGCGTTGATAGAATTTAACCGGCCCTTGCTGCCCTGAGCTTTTGTTTTGCTCTCCGCGCTGCCCTTGCTTCAGGGTGCTGCGGGAACGCGTCTTCATGTCATAGCTGCCAGTTTTTTACCATAATGTTGGGCAAAAAATGCCAGAGTCGGGACCTGAATAATATAACCCACGATCAGCAGCAGAATCATCAGTGAGGCTGATTCCATGGGAAATGTGCTGAGTACAAGGGCCAGGCAGATATTTACATGACGGGCGACAGAAGTATAGATGATCACCACTGCCTTTTCCCCGGGCATTGCACCACGGCGAATCAAAAAAAGGCTCCAGAGCACGCTGAGCGCATACATCAACAAATAGTATAGGAGTACCGGAACAACAACGATCCAGACCACGTCCAGGTTGTTTAGTAAAACAGCATTTCGTTTAAGCGACATGACCAGAAAAATTAATGTCAGCACCCCTATGCCCGAAATGCCGCCCAGCTCCGGTTTGATGCGGTTTTGATAAAATTGCGTGCCCTTATAGCCAATGATCAGCCGCCTGGTAATATCGCCCAGTATTAGTGGTGTCAGAAAAACCAGGAGAATATTTTTGATTATGGCCAGTTTGTTCACATCCACAGCATCGCCCATAAGCAGGGGAAAGATGAAGGGGAGCCCGACAAAGGCAGCAAAGAGCAGATTTGCCGGGATAAGATAAAGGGCTGTGGCCATGCGGGCCCCGGAGAAAGCCGTCCAGGCCGCACTCATGGCACTGGTCGGCACCAGGGCGATAAGATACATGGCCGAGGCCAGTTCCGGCTCGCCTTTCAAGAAAAGGCTGACTCCGATCCAGGCAATCAGGGGGGATATAAAAAAATTGAGAAACAGGGAGCAAAAAACAGGACGGGGTTCTTTTAAATGAAAAAATAATTGGTCAAAACGAGTATTGATCATCACCGGGAAAATGACCAAAAAAATAACTATTCCCACCAATAGGGGGCGCGGCAGATTCCAGCCGCCGAATAGTCTGAGATTGGCCAATCCGAGTACAATGGCCACTATCATCATCCAATGAAGGTTTTTTCGAACAAATGCAAGAACGCTAAGCAATTATTTCTCCTGGTTGCTGTTTTTCGCGTGGCATCTCGGTGGACTGTCGTTGGCAAATATACTGCTACTGCTCTTATGGGTCTTGATTGTTGCCACTCTGATCGTCTTCTGGCGCGTACGGGCGATAGTTGGTGCATTGCTTGTCCCGTACGTGCTGTGGGTAAGTTTCGCATCGCCACTGAACTATACAATTTGGCCGCTCAATCGTCAAATTTTGGGGTAATGTTTCAGCGCGGCAAAATCCTCCTCCCGGCGATTGATAGTGAATTTTCCGCTGTTATGCTTAGAAATCGATCCCATGGAGCAGAAACTGACGACTGCGGCAGTAGCACTTCCCACGGTTTGGCCATATACAGGAATAAGCTTGACGATTTGTCTGATGCCCATCCTAGCGGCATACCGGACTCCGATTCCCGCGCCTAACGCCCCTGCAAACTCAGCCATGTTTTTTCTGTTCCACGTCATTCCATACTGCCCGGCCAGGGCATGTAGCATTTTCGCTTGGATGGCCGGAACAGAAACCCCTCCGACGATCGGGAACGCATCAGTGGCGCCAGCGGCGCTTGCGTAATGGAGAACTTGAGTCTTCAGCCCTAAAAACTTCCTGGCTTCCTGATCCGCATGCTCCTTATCTGCGGTGAGGTGAGCAAGGATTGGCATCCGGTCTGCCAGTTTTTCTTTCAGTGAATCAACATCCCAACTTGATCCGTCTTCAAGCTCAAAATCAATTTCCACGGACTCCAAGGCTTGCCCCCATGCGTTTTCAGCCTGTTGTTGATTGTGGGATATGCATTTTCGCCTGTCTTGGGGGTTATCGATCAAGCAGATGCCTGTATGAACGACCAAAGCCTGTTTGATTCGGCCGGATTTGCTGATTTTACGAAGCGCACTGGATACGTCACTTTGCTCCGGCTCTTCCGCTTTCATCACGACTATCAAAGCGTGGGAACAATCCTGGCATGCCTCTATATCCTCTGTTGGATCATAATCAATGTCCGCTAAGCCCCGCGTGCCCAGAAAACGCATGAGAGGGCTCTCTTCTGGAAAATCGTAGCTGATCGCCGTCATGGTGCAAGGACTGTAACCGTTGCCAACCTGCACATGAGTGCTGCCAGTAACGGTTTGTATCAAGGTTGATTTCCCGGCCCCGGTTTTCCCCAACAGCCAGATTGTTGGAAGGCGATCTTTTTGGTTATCAAAAAAAGATTCAACCTCCGAAGATTTTTCAGGATTCAGAAATCCTTTAAAGCGGTCAAAAATCGCCACAGTACAACCCCCGTAAGATTAAAAGCTAACAGTCCAGAGTTTAAATTTAGAATGCGAGGCAATAGAGAAAGGGATAAAAGGGAGGAATACATAGTAGGCAAGCCCGCTGCCACTTCTTCTCAGTTGTACGAAGCCCGGCCGGTGCTTTTGCGCCCCACCCTTTCAAGTGGTTTACCTTTTTCTGCTTTTTGATGGATTAAGTCAAATTCTCACAAAATATTTCTCGTGTCAAATACGCAATGCATATTCCAATTGATGTCGGCCACCGATTCCGATTGATTCCGGCCACCTTCAACAAGCTATTTTCAGAGCAAAGCTTCGCTGGTTTAACAACAGCACCAGCGTGGCCCACTGCGCTGTAGGCGCGTTCAGCAACAAATCCGCAGCCGCATAGAACAACCCACCAGATCCTTCTGGAATATTTTGATGAAGAGGTTCACGCCCGGCTGCCTATGCGGCTTTTAGGGGCCAACCTGCTTATCCAATCCATTGTCCTGCAGGGGAAAAATCTTCGATCCAAAAACTCCTTCCTCTGTAACGATCTGATCTCAATATAAAACAAACTTTTTTTAAACAAATCGAAAATAATGCTTCGCAGGCCATTAATGAGTTAAAAAAAAGTTCCATAATGGAGTATGGAACCAGCAAATCAATATCCGGTCATCAACAGGCAAAAGTACCGGTTCTGGCCAAGCACCTCAAACGCAGACTTTCAACCAAAGAGGTGGCTGACTGCAAGGGCCTTGACGAGGACACCCCCGTGATCTTCACAAATAAAATATTTGATTAAATATGAAATAGATATTCAAAACAAGCTTTTTTGATCCAAAACACCAAGGCATGGTAATGGAAGACATCAACGGAAAAACCTTTTTAAAACAGGCTGAATTGGCTGAAAGGCGGTGCTGTTCCCAAGGCACTATCATCAACTACCGAAACAAGGGCTTGCTTCCATTTTTCCAGTTGCCTGAAAGCAGAAAGGTATTGTATCATATTACAGACATTTTAGAGCTTGAGGAGAAATACACAAAAAACAATACAAAAACGAAAGGTGGTAATAGCAAAAAGGCTGAAATAAAAAAGGTAAAGCCATGTGTATCAGCTCCAAAGAAAGCATGGAGGATATAACATGGCGAAAAAGAAACTGAACCATCATCTCTATCAGGACAGTGGCAGCCAGGTTTGGTATTTCCAGAAAAAGGTCAAGGGCTTTGACAAGCCCTATAAATTTTCTATGGAAACCACTTCAGTTACAGAGGCAAGGCGTAAACGGGATGAGTATCTCAAAGAAAATTTAGAATATCACGGATTTCTCCCGAGGACAAAAGCCCAAAAGTCGGATGAGGGGAGGCTGTTCGGCGAAGTGGCGCAACAGTGGGCAGATATCACCAAGGGCAAACTCGCCGAAACAACATATGAAAGTTACCGGAAGGTAATGAACACCCATATACTGCCAAACTTTGGCAATATGCCGATCAAATCCATTAGCAGCCTTGATATTGAGATTTTCATCAGTAAGCTTAGTTGCAATAATAAAACGAAACTGATGATCCTCACTCCGTTACGGCTCGTCATAAAATTTGCAAAAAAACATAACTTCATCGCGGTAAATCCGTTTGATGATGTCGAGCCGATCAAAAACCCGAAAAGAACCAAGAAACGAGCGCTGACATTGGATGAGATCAATCAGTTTATCAATTCGTTAAATGATTGGTGGGTGCCGTTGTTTGTTTTCCTGTTTTTTTCCGGGGCCCGAATCGCTGAAGCTTCCGGCTTAAAATGGAAGCATGTCAATCTGAAAAAGGGCTCTGTTAAAATTGAGAAAAACCTTGTTCGCGGTAAAGGCGGCAAAATGATTTACAAAGTGCCCAAAACGGATACATCCATCCGTGAGATAAAGCTTCCGAGTTTTGTCATTGAGGCCCTGCAGGATCAACGAAAGCGCTCATGGAAAGGCAGTGGCGAGGATTTTGTCTTTATAAACAAAGCTGGCAAACCGATTCACCGACAAACGCTGAATGAATCCGTCATAAATCCAACATTAAAAAAAATCGGTTTATCACGTAAAATCAGCATCAAAGATACAAGGGCGACATACATCACCAATACCCTGGATGCAAATGAACGGCTAAGCTTTGTACAGGGGCAGTGCGGATTTACGACCCCGCAGATGATAATCAACCACTATTATCGAAATATCCCCGCAAAGTATGATGGAGCGCTCATGGAAAAAGCCTGGAATTCTACCAGGATTCTACCAGAGTCTGAGGGCGTGTAAACACAACATACTGAAAACACAAATTAAAAATGGTGCCGGAGGCGAGACTCGAACTCGCAAGGGCGCAGGGCCCGGAGGATTTTGAGTCCTCTGCGTCTACCACTTCCACCACTCCGGCACTTTGACGAGGCTGTGTGTGCGGGATGTTCATCGCCCGAAGCATCGGGCGGATTTGGTTGGCAAAATAACCAAATCAGACAAAAAATGCAAGCATGTTTTGTCTTTGGCGGTTTTCGGGCCGGTCTATCGGATCTGTCCGCGTTTTTCCACAAGCTCGCGTTTTAACTGCCACAGCCTGGGTGTCAGGGACACGTGATAGAAATGGGGATTGACCAGGCGCTTGACCCCGGAATCCAGCCGGTCCAGGTCCCGGTCCCGGACCTGCCGCATTTCGTCGATGCCGGGGTGCTCATAGACCATCCGACCGTCTTTGATGATATCTGCCAGCAGGGGCTCGATGTGATCAATGTCTTTGCGGGAAATGGTGCGCCGGATTTCCCGGTCGCTGGGATGACGCAGTTCCAGGGGATCCATCTGATCCGGGTCCTCGTCCTGCATTCCCATAAGATCGGCCGTGGCATGATTGAGGCCGTTGTAAATGCGCCAGACATTTTTAAACCCGGGATTGATTATTTTTTCCGGGGTTTCCGAAACCTTGATGGCCGGAATCCATTCCTGATTTTTTTTCAGGGCGGTGAGCTTGTAAACCCCGTCCAGGGCGCCCTGTCCCCTGGAGGTCACAAGCCGGGTGCCCACCCCGTAAGCCAGGCGGCCGATGAGATGCTCCGGATCCAGGCCGTATTTGCGCGCCTCGTCCCGGATCTGGCTGATAATCTGCCAGACCACCATTTCATCGAGCTGGTTGCTCAGCAGGATCACCGTGTCTTCAAATCCGGCGGCATTGAGCATCCTGGCGGCCTGGATGGACAAGTGGGCCAGGTCGCCGGAGTCCAGGCGGATGCCCACGGGTTTGTGGCCCTTTTTCTTTAATTCCTCAAAGACCCTGATGGCGTTGGGAACCCCGGATTCCAGGGTGTTGATGGTATCCACCAGCAGAAGGCAGTCGTCAGGAAACACTTCCGAATACGCCCGGAATGCGGCCAGTTCGCCTTCGCCAAGGGCCATGAACGCCTGGACCATACTGTGGGCATGGGTGCCCTTGGCCGGATATCCCAGGGCATAAGAGATGCCCGTGTTGGAGGAAAAATCCGCGCCGCCGATCAGTGCGGCTCGGGTACCGGCATTTCCCCCACGGTCCTGAGCCCGGCGCAGCCCGAACTCAATCATCATCCGCCTGCAGCCCGCCTCCCGAACCCGGGAGGCCTTGGTGGCAATCAGGGTCTGGAAATTGATGCGGTTTAGCAAGGAGGACTCCATGATCTGGGCCAGGGCCAGGGGGCCCTGCACCACAGTGAGCGGCACGTTGGGATGTACCACCCGGCCTTCGGGCACGGCCTGGATGGTGAAATGATCCCGGAGGCACTGCTGTCTGAGCCAGCCGAGAAAATCATCGTCAAACATGGGCTTTCCGCTGCGCTGCTTTTGATTGCGCAGACACTCGATTTCCGCATCCCCGAAGCAGGCCTCCTGAACCCAGTCCGCAAACCATTCCAGGCCCGCGTTGATGCAGTATCCGGCCTGGTGTGATCCGTAATCCGGATAATTGCGGAAAAAATGCTCGAAATGGGCGTTCATCTCGTGCATGCCCATTCGGAAATACAGCTGGGCCATGGTCAGTTCGTACATATCCGTATAAAGCACGCCTTCGGCAAGCTTTCGCTGGCTGGTATTCATGATGTTACTCCTTTTATTTGCGTACCCGGATTCGGGCCCACAGATACCGGCAGCAGATCCTGTAATTGGGCTTCTGACACCGCGCCCTGGCGCAGAATCGCAGGCGGGTCACAAGTCACGTCCAGAATCGTGGAGCCCGATCCGGGGGCCAGGGCCCCGGCATCCAGGATCATATGGGCTGCCCGGGCAACCGGATCTGAAATTTCAGACACGCGCCCGGCCCCCGGAGCATTTGAGATGTTGGCGCTGGTGGCGGTAACCGGTATGCCCGCGGCCCGCACAAGAGCTGCGGCAGCCGGGTGGGCGGGCAGGCGGATGCCAATGGTGTCGGTGTTTGCCGTAAGATTTTCCGGCAAGCCCGGGGCTGCCCGGAAAACAAGGGTGATGCCCCCGGGCCAAAATTGGTCCATTACCTTGCAGGCGGCATCGGAAATTTCTGCGGCAAAGTTTTCAAGCAGATCCCGGCTGCTGATGAGAATGGAAACCGGATTTTTGGGCGGCCGGTTCTTGGCGGAAAACACCCGGTTCACGGCATCCGGGTTTAAGGCGTCAGCCCCCAGCCCGTAAAGGCTTCGGGTGGGAAAAACCACCAGTCCTCCCCTACGGATCCACCCGGCGGCTTCCTCTAGGACAGCCGGGTCCGGAAACCGGGCGCTGATCCGGCAGATGCGGGCTTTACCCCTCAAGGCTCCGGGCCTTTGCGTTGACCTCGTCTGCCATGCCGAACTTGTAGGACACCAGGCGCGATTCCAATTCCGGATCAGACAGGGCCAGGATCTGGGCGGCAAGCACTGCGGCGTTTTTGGCGCCCGGCTTTCCCACGGCCATGGTGGCCACGGGCACGCCCGGCGGCATCTGGACCGTGGATAAAAGCGCGTCAAACCCGCTTAAGGCAGAGGAATCAATGGGCACCCCGATGATGGGAACAGTGGTGTGCGCGGCCATGGCACCGGCGAGATGCGCGGCATGGCCGGCACCGGCAATAATCACCCGGATGCCCCTTTTGCGGGCGGTTTCGGCAAACTCCCCGGCCCGCTCCGGGGTCCGGTGGGCCGAGGCCACGGTGAGTTCATAGGGGATATCAAAGCGCTTGAGCAGGTCGGCGGCCGCGCTCATCACCGGCAGATCCGAATCACTGCCCATGATGATGCCAACAGCCGGGGCAACGGACAATCGCTTTTTGGCCTTTGCCCCGATGTCGGTGCGAAAGTGGATATTTTTCCAGGAAATTTTTTCCACAGCCTTATAGGCCCGGGATATGGCCTTGACAATGTCGTCGCCCAGGGCGGTCACCCCGAGGACCCGGCCGCCGGCAGTGACAATTTCGTTGTTTTTGGCGGCGGTTCCGGCATGAAAGGCTGCCACGTCCTTCATCCGCCGGACATTGGCCAGGCCGCTGATCCCGGCGCCTTTGGCATAGGACCCGGGGTATCCGCCCGCGGCCATGACCACACACACCGCAGGCCGGGGATCGATTTGAATGCGGCATTTGTCCAGCCCGCCATGGACCACGGCGCGGAGCAGCGGCACGATATCGCTTTTGAGCCGCATCATCAGGGGCTGGGTTTCCGGGTCTCCGAACCGGCAGTTAAACTCCACCACCCGGATCTTGTCCTTGTCAATCATGAGCCCGGCGTACAAAACCCCCTTGTAGGGGCGGCCCTCAGCGGCCAGGGCCCGGACCGCCGGACCCATGACCTGGTTCATGATCTTTTGCTGCATGACCGCATCGACCACCGGCGCCGGGGAATAAGCGCCCATGCCGCCGGTATTGGATCCCTTGTCGCCGTCATTTACTCTTTTGTGGTCCTGGGAAGCCGGCAGGGGCACAATGTGGGTGCCGTCTGTAAACGCGATAAACGAGGCTTCCTCGCCGGTGAGACACTCCTCAATGACCACAGTCTTGCCCGCATCCCCAAAGATTTTGTCCTGGATCATCTGTTTGACCGTATCCTGGGCCTGTTTCCGGGTGCTGCAGATGACAACCCCTTTGCCCGCGGCCAGGCCGTCGGCCTTGACAACAAGGGGCTCTTCCATGGTCCGAATGTATTTGCGCGCCTTTTCCAGGTCGGAAAACGCCCGGCCCCGGGCCGTGGGAATCCCGTATTTTTCCATGAGCTGCTTGGCGTAGGTTTTGCTGGCCTCAATCTCGGCGGCCGCGGCAGACGGGCCGAACACGGCCAGCCCGGCGGCCTCAAACGCGTCTGCAATCCCGGCCGACAAGGGGGCTTCCGGGCCCACCACGGTCAGGTCGACCCGGTTTTGCCCGGCAAAAGCCACCAGTTCGTCGATTGCATCAGCGGCAATATCCACGCAGGTTGCCACTTCCGCAATGCCCGCGTTGCCCGGGGCGCAGAAAATCTGATCGACTTCCGGGCTTTGGGCGATTTTCCAGGCCAGTGCATGCTCTCTTCCGCCGCTGCCGACAATGAGGATATTCATGGCGTCTTACTCCGTTTTTCTTATGCGTTGATCATTTCACCGGTCAATCCGGATTTTTTCTCCAGGGCCAGGCCGATTAACCGGTCCAGCAGTTGACTGTAATTCATGCCCGCTTTTGACGCCGCCAGGGGCAGCAGGCTTACCGGGGTCATGCCCGGGATGGTGTTGGTTTCCAGCACCCAGAGCCGGCCGCTGCTCAAAATCATGTCCGTGCGGCTGTATCCGGTGCAGAAAAGGGCCCTGTGGGCGGCCAGGGCAAGCTCGCGGCCCTGGCGGGCCAGATCCGAATCCAGCCGGGCCGGGCAGATCTCGTCGGTTTCGCCGGCCTGGTACTTGGCGTTGTAATCAAAAAACTCATGATCTTTTAAGGGAACGATTTCCACAAGAGGCAAGGCCTCCAGGTCCTGGTTGCCCAAGACCCCGCCGGTGATCTCGGTTCCCTGCAGGTATTGCTCCAAAAGGACTGTATCATCGCACGCATGAGCGGCCTCCAGGGCGGCGTCAAAGGCCCCCGGCGAGTGCACGATGCTCATTCCCAGACTCGAGCCGCCGCTTGCCGGCTTGACCACCAGGGGCAGGCCCAGCCGGTGCATGACGGCCTTTGCATCCACGGGCTCGCCCCTGCGGCTGGACTCCCAGGCCGGCACGGCAATGCCGGCTTTTTCGTAGAAAAACTTGGAGACCACCTTGTTCATGGCAATAGCGCTGCTCATGACCCCGGGGCACTGGTAGGGAATCTCCAGCAGGTCCAGCAGCCCCTGGATGGTGCCGTCCTCGCCCGGGGCGCCGTGGAGGATCACCAGGGCCACGTCAATGGACCGGGCATCGGCCACCAGACGGGAGAGATCGGTGCGCGGATCATATCTGGCAACCGTGTACCGGTCTTTGTCCAGGGCCTGGTATACCTGGTCGCCGCCTTTTTGTGAAATTTCCCTTTCCCCGGACGTTCCGCCGGAAAGCAGGGCAACATGGATTTTTTTGCTCATGATATTGCACCCGGGTTGCGATAAGCGGCCTTATTGGTCCAGAAGCCGCTGTTTGGCCCTTTCAAACTCTTCAGGGGTAATGATCCGGTTGTCGCGCATTTCGGCCAGGGACTCGAGCTTTTGGCGTTTTTCACCATCTGCGTGGGTCAGCAGCCGCGACGGTGCGCCGGATTCCAGATGCCGGCTGTCTGCTGATGATTCCGAATTCGTGTCCTGGATTTTAAATGAAGCCAGGCCGCCCATCACGTTTACTTCGATATTTTTGCCCCGAAACTCGGGCATGGCCAGCACCTGGACCATGGAACGGCTTTTTTTCCGGAGATAGCGCAGCACCATGTACCCGCAGCCAACGATCATCACCACGCCCCCCAGCAGAATCCAGGGAAGGTAATTGAGAATTCCGGTAAAAAACAGCACTACGATTCCCACAAGCCCCAGCAGGGCCACGTGGAACAGCAGGATGAAATAGGCGATAAATACGCCCTTCATGACGCTGTCGGGATTTTCTCTGTTTCGGAATATGGGCATTGACTTGTTCTTTATTTGATTTTCAGCACCCGTTTTTTCCGTCTTTGGCATCACCCCTGGCTTTTGAGTTGGCGGAAAGGCGTTCCACGAGCTTGTGCTCATACTGCTGGGGAACCTCGAAAATCACGGATCCGCCCCTTAATGTATTGAGTTTTAAGATCATGTAGTTGAGCTTCTTCATGGTCTTGTAGCGAAGGGCTTCGTCTTCCATGGTGGAAAGCAGGGTTTCGGTGCGGATGATCTCGTTTCGCAGCTCAACTTCCGGGGGCAGGCAGTCCGCATTTTTTAAAATTTTGTAGGCTAGGCGCAGTTCATCGGGAATTCGGCTGTAATCTTCATGATCCAGGGGTTTTCCGGCGCCCTTGAGGTTGTCGAATTCCCCGTTTCGCTGGGCGGCACGGATGCGTTCTTCAACGATCTTTTCAAATCCGGTAACAATCATTTTTCCGTCCCCTTCAATAACCTGGCCGCAAAATTTGAAACGCTCAGCTTAAGAATAACAAAGCCTCTCCGGTTTAACAACGAAGAGGCTCAGATACTCGAATTTGGTGGTGGCGATGCAGGGATTCCGTAGTAGCCTCACCGCTGATTAATATTTCCAATAAAATCAAGGGTCGCAATTTTTACACTCTCACCAAAATGGGTCTCATCTGCTAGCTATCTGCAACCTATATGAGAGTAAGTTTGGGGTATCGGAAAATGAATTCCGGTGCCCCATTTTTTTTGCACCCAGTCCCTAACTTTAGATTCTGGATATCATATAATATCGCCCAAAGGAACATAAAATTGAACCGGAAACAAAGCCCCCCAGATACTTACATGAAAGTCTCAACCACAAAGATTGTGATCTTGTCGGTTACAATGCTTTGTCGGCATTTTACAGCCTTTGATATCAGATACGCTGACCCCGTCTCCTGTATCCTTAGCCCCAGGAACTTTGTGACGGTTCCATGCAGTGACTCAGTGATCAGATTTCTGTGGAACAGAGGCTGCGGCATAATAAAAAACCACCGGCATGCACCGTGATTATTTTGCCAAGAATTCTTTAACAATACGCTGAGCAATAAAAGGGGCATTGCCACCGGTTCGGTTGTTGATAAGGATGCTGGTTTCAATGTCATCGTCTCTGGAAAGATTTACCACCGACCTTGTTTGACCTGCGGGCAATTTTGCCCTCATAGAGTTCCCTGGTATAGATCTGGCCAATCCAGCCTGCATACCTGTCACTGGCGGTGCCAATAAGGATATTGGGGTGGAGATTTCGGAATCGGAAATTTTCTGTATCAGAGTTTGGATTGGTCATGCTGTCACGTGTTGTATTGTTTATAGGGGTTAAGAGCGATGATTGTATTTAAACTCTTTTTTTATCATACGAGGGCATCACTGGGAAGTGCGGAGCAATGGGTTTTAAGTTTGAATCCTTTGTTATTTTGAAATTTATAAATATTGACACCGGCTTGCCCCCAAAATATAAATTGTTTTTCCCGTAAAAATAGATTGTTAATATCAAACAAAGGCTTCATATGCCCTTCGTAACCTGTATTATGGTAATTGAAAGAAATGGGCCGGGTACGGTTTCCTATGCTTGCTCAACTGATATGGGGCCGGTACTCTCACTCATTTCCTGGGGGAGATTGCTTTCCGGGCTTGCCTTGTATTTGGCAGATGAGCCACTCATGAAAAATAACCTCACTCAGTTACAAGCGCTCTGTGAGGCTGCTGAAATCGATGCATTTGTGCCAATATCACCACAGGACCTGTCCAATCAAGAGACTCCTGCTTTTGTGCTGCAGTTAAACACGATTGTTCAGGCTTCAGTTGAAATGGCGGTTGCCAAAGGAATATTTACAACCAACGGGTATAAGGCACAGGCATCGTGGGAACGTATTGGTCGTTATGTTAAATTCTTATTTGAGAACGGGCCTGGGGTATGGATTGGTGTGCATTTTGGCCTTTGGAAAAAGTATGGAGAAACCCCTCTCTGGATGGTTTTTGCCCAAACGGACTGGGGTCGTGCATTACAGTCACGGCCTTTGATTGAAGCGTGGGCTGCCAGAAAGGGTATATTTGTGGCACCGGGACCGGTTCCGTTGGGGGTGCCACGCCTCGGCGTGGGCTGAGAGTCCGCTTCAGGACACCCTTTGAACCTGATCAGGGTAATGCCTGCGAAGGGAAACGGAGGCGTGAAGAGGACCTTCCTCCTCCCCGCCG
>NZ_JAWODO010000098.1:0-7215 GCF_046483245.1 Desulfosalsimonas sp.
AAGAGAAATCGCCACCCATGCCAGCATCAGGCTGAATCCTTTTTGATAGGCGGCCAGGGAATATATTTTCACCCCTTCTGACATGCCCCCCTGCCAGCATCTGTCCAGCACCCAGCCCACAGCGGGCTGCAGCAGCATGGGGCCGGCCATCACGCCCATGTTGATCACTCCGGATACCGTGCCGGCAAGCCGCAGGGGGACCGATTCCTTGACAAAGGCAAAGCTGATCACCATACATCCCGAGCAGAACCCGGTTGCCAGCAGAATAACCACCAGGGCATAAACCGGCATGCCGGGCAGGAAAAACAGAATGGTCCAGCCGGCCAGACACAGGCTGCACCCCATGAGATAAAGCAGTTTTCTTCGGCCGAGCCGGTCTGACATCCAGCCGAATACCGGTCCGCCAACGGCCCAGGCCACCAGCAGGGCTGAGGTCAGCATTGAAGCATCAGCGGTGGATATGCGGTAATGGGTGGCAAGGTAGGGCACCCCCCAAAGTCCGGCAAATGTCAGGGTCGCGCCCACGATGCCGGCGGGGATAAAAAAAAGCAGGCCTGTGTTGCGGGCGGCAAACACTTCTGCCACGTCTTTTCTGATGTTTCTTGGCGCAGTGTTTTCGCCGGGAGCCTGCTGCGGGGCAGCCGGGCTGGCGTAGCCTTTGCTGCCGGGATCATCCCGGACAAACAACCAGATCAGGGCCCCAATGGCCAGCGTAACCCCGGCAATGCCAAGCATGATGGTTTGCCAGGAGTAGATGTTGATTAACATGCGAAGCGGCGGGCCGGCGGATACCGCCCCGATGATGCCGGAAAAAAGCGTCATTCCGGTAACCGCGGCAAAAAGCCGGGGCGCAAACCAGTTGGCCGCCAGCTTGAGCAGCCCCACAAATGCCACGGCCACGGATGCGCCGATCAGAAGCCGGCCCAGGCCGGCCCATAAAAACCCCGGAGCGGCGGCAAACAGGACCGTGCCCAGGCTTGCGATCAGAGCCCCCGCGGCCAGCAGCCGACGGGGTCCCAGGGTGTCTGCCAGGATGCCCGTGGGAATCTGCATGGCCACGTAGCTGTAGAAATAAAATGCCGAAAGCTGGCCCAGAGCGGTGGCACTGATATCAAAATCCCGCATGAGCTCATTTGTCATCACTGCCGGGGCCACCCGGTGGAAAAATGCCATCAGGTAAAACAGCGCAGCCATGGCCCACATGAGCCATGAAAGCCGAAGCGGCGGCGGGTAAAGAGAGGCGTTGCTCACTGTGTTTGACTCCCGGATGTTTTCTGGTCTGAAATCCTGGCCGCAGGCCGGAATTCGCCCCGGCCGTATTTTCCCTTTTTTGTCCATCTTCCCGGCTCAATTCCGCAAAGTCAAGAAGCAAATGGGCCAAACTTTTCAGATGACAGCCAGAAGAGGGATTTTCTCGTTGACATTAATTACGTTTTTCGTTTACGGTAAGCGTAAATTAAGCGGGGCCTTATGGATACATATGATTTAAAAGCAGTGCAGCGGGAAATCCTTCTCGGATTCTGGAAAATTCATATTCTGTACCATGCCGCTGAAGGGCCGGTGGTGGGCCAGTGGATGCTCACAGAGCTTCGCTGCCACGGATACGAGGTGAGTCCCGGGACCCTGTATCCCATCCTTCACCGGATGGAAAAGCTCGGATGGCTCTACAGTCAGGCAGATGCCGCAGCCGGGTCCAAAGCCAGACGTTCGTTTTATGCCACCGAAAAAGGCAGACAGGTCCTTGAGGTGGTTATGGGCCAGCTAAAGGAACTGGTCGGCGAGGCGGCCCCCCGGTCAAATATCAGCGGGTAAGCCCATGTTTGAATTCCTGGACGTAGAGTACGGCAGCATGCTGTCTGTGGCGGACCTGCGCATCGGCGACGATCAGATCACATCTTTGGTGGGCGTCAGCGGCAGCGGCAAAACCACCGTGCTGCGGCTGCTGAACAAAATGATATCGCCAACCCGCGGAAAAATCCTTTTTCAGGGCGTTGGCCTGGAGCAGATAAACCCGGTGCAGCATCGCCGCAATGTGGTGATGCTCTCCCAAGGGCCGGAGTCCACCAACCAAAACTTCGGCAGCTGGTTGATTCAGGTGCGGATCTGTTCGGGAAATACGATCTGGAAAATGCCGGAAAAGCCTGGAAGGAAGGCGATTTCGACCTGTTTCCCGCGGGCGCGGGACAGGTCACTGCGCTTTGAGGGCAAGCCGCCGTTTTCCCATGGGGTGGGGGTCTGTTCCGGCCCTGTGCTATCAGGAAATACAGGCAGCAGGAATCATCCCTCGTATGCCCTTATTGGCGACATTGTCAACACGGCCTCCAGTATCCAGGAGCTGACAAAGGAATTTGAAACCGATGTTCTGATTTCCGCGCGACTTTTTTTACCCATGCCGCTTGCTGACAGCATAAAAACACAATGGCGCCAAATTGCGAAATTTTGTTGACAGATTAAATATGAACATATAAATATAGGTTTATTCGATTGTGTAAACTGTAATATCAAATTATGTGGTTACAGATGAAAAATGCGAAACCCAGATACCCGGGATTTTTGCTGTAGGCGATCTCCGTGAAAAATACGCCAATCAGATTGTGCTTGCCGCAGCAGACGGATGCACGGCCGCCATGGCCGCAGCACATTATGTGGAAACCCGGAAAGAATAAAGTTTTGCTTTCCGGATCGTCCTTATGCTTTAAAGAGGTGACGACTTGAACAAACCCGCAATTCTCAAAAATAAACACTACTCCGAACCATTGTGGAATCGATTTTTCGGGAATTCAGTTTTTTTGGGGGGCGATTTTTTTTGCTGTTCAGGCCGCAAAGCAAAGGCGGGATGAACAATGCCGAAAAATAAATATCAGGAAATCACAGAAGCCCGGACAATCCTGGCCCTTCCGGAAAAAGCCACTATTGAGACAATCAAGGCAAACTACCGGTGGCTTATATCCAAATGGCATCCGGACAAATGCCATGAGGATAAGGAAACATGCAGGGAGATGACCCGTAAAATCATTTCAGCCTATGAAACCATCATGGACTACGTTGAAAACTATCAATACGATTTTTCCCAAGAGACGGTCAAAAGCCATCGTTCACCCGAGCAATGGTGGTTTGATACTTTTGGAAACGATCCTTTGTGGACAGACGGAAAAAATCAGAAATAGCCCTATGGCATGATAATGATGAATGAAAAGGATGGGCTTTTGCCAAAGACAGCGCCATTTGAACGTTATAGCGATCACTATGATGACTGGTTCCGGAAAAACCCGGATGCTTATAAATCTGAACTGGATTTGATTCGCGGGCTTCTGCATTTGCCCGGCGCCCGGGGGCTGGAAGTGGGGGCGGCTACCGGAAAATTTGCCGGGCCGCTGGGTATAGAAATCGGGGTGGAGCCATCGGGCCAAATGGCACAGAAAGCTGCAAAGCAAGGAATTCAGGTCGTCCGGGGGGTGGCTGAAAACCTGCCTTTCGCGGATGCGGCTTTTGATTTTGTCCTGATGGTTACAACCATCTGCTTTGTTGATGATATTTTTTTCACCTTGGAAATGCCGGGGAGGGACAAAAATGAAAGCATTGTTTATCATCACCACCGATGACGGGGAAACCGTCTTCAATGCCATGCGGCTGGCAAACGTTGGCGTCAAAAAAGGCGATGAGGTCAGTGTGTTTATGCTGGGAAAAGGTGTGTGTTTTGAACAGGCCGGAAAGGAAGACTTTGATGTGATGGGGCGGATCGATCAGTTTGAGGGGGATTTTTATGTCTGAGGCGTCTGTATGAAATCCCACGGTTTGGTGGGTTCAGGCACATGTCCGATCGGCTGGATGGATGATTTGTATGAAATTGCCAGGGAGGCCGACAAAGTATTTACTTTTTAAAGGCATTTACATAGCTGACTCTGGATGAAAAATATTGACTTCTTTTAAATCATTTTCGGGATAGGTTTTTTCATTATCTGCCCGGGGATGTTGCTGAATTGTAAAATTTTGTTGACAAATTGAATATGAATATATTGGTTTATTTGATTATTAAGCTGTAATACCAAAAAAAAGTGAATATGGCAGAAGACGGGATGTATGATTCAACCATTCAAAAACCTCGGCAAAGCGTCCAATGACAGGCAGCAAAGAACAAAAGGCCGTACAGGTTGATCCGAGCGGAATATCACGGAATCCGGCCGCAGAAAAAGACAGCCGGCCAGAGGCGCATCCGTTCAATGATGATCAGCTGCAGTGCGCCGCCTTTCTGGCCAAAAGCCTTTCAGACGGCAACCGACTGAGGATACTGCTGCTGCTCAGCGGCGGCAGGAAATCCGTGTCAGCCATTGTCGAGGCGCTTTCTTTGTCACAGCCTTTAGTGTCGCATCATTTAAAGGAGTTGAAGCGATCCCTTTTGGTAAGGGTTGACCGTGAGGGACCGTTTATTTATTATGAGCTTTCAGATCGAAGAATTCTGAATATTTTAAAGGCGTTGAGTGATATGGCGACTGATCTTTTATCAGAGAGAAAAACTTTTTAATTTTAACGGGCGGGTTGAATTTCCATGGATGAACTTTTTGAAATCCTTTCCGGCATGCCCCCTGAAAATGCATTGTCGGAGATTACGAAAATATTGAAAAGGCTTCTGGAAGACATGGACGGCGATTCGCGGGAGCGCTTCCTTATGAACTTGATCACAGGCTTTGAAGGAGACAAGGTTTCGAGCCTGGTCAATCTTTGACTGGCTGAATGCATGGGCGAAGGTGTCGACCCAACGCAGATGTGCCAGAGTCTTGTCAATAAGGTTGCCCAGTCAGAACAGCTTTCAGCCATAACCGACCCGGACCTGCTTATACTGTTTGAGGACTGGCTCGAAGAGCTTGAAAATGAAGTGCAGACGATTTATCAGACCAGCGGCGCAATGGAGGAAGATATAGTAGCGGGAAAGCTTGGGCTTTCCCGGAGAGGCACAAGGTTTCTTCTGTCAAAAATGTTGCGGGAAGGGAAAATAGGCTCTGACCGGCAATTTTGAAATAGGGTTGAGTAAATGAAAGGAGACTTTTGAAATGGCTGAATTGGTCGTGTTTCACAGCGGAAATTCCAGCTGACTTTCCTGCAAAAAGGCTGTAGGTATAGCCAAAGAAATGCAGGAGAAATTTGGAGAAAAACTGGAAACCAAGATTCACACCCTGGATTCTGAAGAGGCAAAGGGGTATACATTCAAAAGCCCCACCAATGTTTTATTTGAAAATGAATGGGTACCGCTTAAAGTGGCCCTGGACAAAAGCAAAATGGAGGCGTTTTTGAATGAAAGGCTTTAGGCCCTTTTTAAGGCAGGGCAACGCAGCGCCAGGCGCACTGCCAGGTTTCGGCTGCGTAACCGGGCAGGGGGCTTTCAAGGACACCGTCCAGGCGAAGGTGAATGAGGCGGATGGCCCCGCCAAAGAGGGTGGCCGAGGCGATGGCGGGATTCAGTTTCCGTATCTCGCCCTGGTCCATGGCCTGGCCGATCATTTGCTGTACCCGTTCAAAGGGTTTCGAGGAGCAGATGGATTTTTCACCCGGCATGAACTCCCGGTGCCTGGCGTATAGAATATAATGCATGGCCGCAGGCGCGGTTTCGGCCATGGCAAAGAGGTGGTCCACAAACGCCCGGCCCCTTTGGTAAAGCCCCGTGTTTTCCTCCATGATCCGGAAAACCGCGTCTGTCATCCGGGCAGCCAGGTCGTGGTAGAGAGCACGGGCAATGCCCTGCTTGTTTCCGAAATGGTGATAAATCGATCCGATGCTCACATCTGCGGCGTGCTGGATGTCATGCACAGAGGTGTTGAAATAGCCGCTGTTGTAAAATAGCACCAGTGCGGTGTCCAGGATTAGCTGCTGCCTGTCTTGGGTGGTCAGAGTTTTCAAAGGAATACAACCCGCCTATTTGACAAAGTCGGGCATGAATGGATAAAGCCGGCAGGCCATGCAAAAACCCGCGGAAGCCTCAAGAAACGCAAAAAGCGCCAGAATTGCGGCAAATATATAGCTTGCTGTTGGAATCCCCAGCCAATACAGCAGGCCGATCACGCAGGTAAAGACAAACCCGGTTTTTGCGGCAAAGATTTTGGGGCCGGCATTTGTCATTGTTGGTTTTGTATTGAGCATTCGGAGTATGCGCCGGCTCAACAGGCTGAAAAAACTGTAACCGGGCTTTAGAAATCCCCGGATGAAAAGATCCGCGCCAAGGATCAGGATAATCGCCTTAAAAGGGGTAAGCACAAATACCAGCATGCACAGCACTGTTAGTGCGGCATTGGCTCTTGCCACTTTTTCATTGATCGTCTCAAAAGAGATGGGACATGCTTCTGCCATAATGACCTTCCTTAATAAATGATTTTTCGTTATTAGAACGAATATTCATTCTAATGACGGAAAAGCTTTCTGTCAAGGGTGATGTGATTTTTGCCATCATATTTCTTGCATGAAAATTCGGTTAAAGTTACCTTGGTGGAAAATCAATCAACAGGAGGGTTTTATGAGTGTTATTGTGGAACTTTCCATATTTCCCATGGACAAGGGCGTCAGTGTCAGCCCCTATGTGGCCCGGGCCGTCAAAATCATTCAGGGCAGCGGTTTGCCTTATGAATCAAACCCCATGGGCACCTGCATCGAAGGCCAGTGGCCGGAGGTGGTCAAGGTTGTGGATCAATGCTTTAAAGACTTGCAAAATGACTGCGACCGCATTTATCTGACCATAAAGGCCGACTACCGCAAAAACCGCTCCAATGGCCTTGCCGGTAAAATGGCATCGGTTGAGTCGCAGTTGTAAATGGATGACGGCATCGCTTTTCCGATAAGGCTGAGGCAGCGTGACGCTTGCAATGAAAAACCCACGCCCGAGGAATGAAACCGGGTGTGGGTCCGGGAATACAACTTATGGTCAAGCCGTTAGCCGGGAACGGACATCGGTGAGGCTTTTCCGATATAATCAAGGGTTTCTTCGTACTTGGAGCGCACATCCACATGGGCGTCCTCAATTTCTTTTTTTTGCGGACTCCAATCAGATGGACATTCTGTGCGAAGAGACTCGATTTTATCCTCAAGGTCCTGGATGATAATCTTCATTTCTCCGAAATATTCCCAGACCTTGCCCTTTTGCTCAGTGCTCATTTTGTCTGTTCTGGCGATTACGTCAAACAGCTTGGCCTTCCATGCGGTCAGTTCTGCTGCCATTGAATTGCAATAATC
>NZ_JAWODO010000123.1:0-10904 GCF_046483245.1 Desulfosalsimonas sp.
GCCATGCAGGGGTTTTCCGGCATGGTCGGGTTTCCGCTTTTGTCCTTCGTGTTGTTGCGCTGCCAGTTATAAATTGCCCGCAGGATACGGAAGCCCTGGACAGCTTGCGCCTCACTGGTCTTTAGGGCTTCCTGGTATCGTTTATTCACCATATCGCGGGTGATACTGGCAAGGGGCTTGTCTTTCCAGTCGGCAAAGGTGGTTTTTATATGCCGGTCAATATCGTTCTTTGTGGCCTGTTTCAATGGGTGCCCCTTTTTGGTTCGCTTCAGGTCCATGTAAAGGTCCGCGACTTCCCGCAAGGTGGCCTTCGCGGTTTTCTTTTTATTTTTTTCTTCGAGCGGGTCTTTACCTTCGGCCATTTCCCCTAAAATCTTTAAAGCCTTGTCGCGGGCCTTATCTGCTGTTATTATTCCATAAACACCCAAAGTAACCCGGCGGGATTTCCCATTGACGCGGGCCTGTGCTATAAATGTTTTTCGTGTCGGTGTGAGGCGAATCCCAAAGCCTGAAAGCTTGCTGTCCCAAACAAAGGCTTGCCCCTTTTCAGGCAAAGAAAGTTTATCCACGGTGGCTTTGGTTAACTTGACGCCCATTTTTAACCCCCTTTGAAAGTTGTAACCGATTTGTAAGCAGAAAAAATTAAATTCCATAAAAGGTAATTGGATTTTATATAACCGGAAGCGCCCATAATGTCAAGGATTATAATACAACATTAAACAAAATGTAAGCAGGTGAAAGCCGGGGGGTTTGGATTCCTAATCCATGTGCCGCAGGTTCGATTCCTGCCGGGGGCACCAGTTTTCAGAAGGTAGGACTTTCAAAAAGGCAATTTGTGCCAAAAACAAAAAGGCCGGATGAAAACCACCCGGCCTTTCGCGCACTTTGGACAGCCTTTGCCGTGATTAACCCTCACGACACGACACCCCATAGGGCGCAACCGGTGGCATCAAAATATGTTACACAATAAGCAAATCCGGCGGTGCCGGCAAATTTTCAGCCCGTTTAAATGCCTATTGCCCAAATTAAGGTCGGCATAAGCACCATCAGCCCGGCGGATATACCCAATACCGGGTTGCAGTCGGAATATCGATACGGCTGGTTTAAAATTCTTGGTCCGGAGGGCTTTTTACCGCGTTATGGTTTCCTCTACGGCATATCTGGCAGCCGGTTTCATCCTGCTCTGGAACTCGGGATTCATCGGTGCGGAATATGGTCTGCCGTTTACCGGGCCCTTTACCCTTCTGTTTTGGCGTTACTAGGCGCTGACATGCATTCTTCTAATTTGTGCCTGAACGAAAACCGTCTTTTCCGCCAATCTCTGCGTCCGGCTCAAATTTTAATCCTCAAAATACGTCGAGTATTCCTGCGGTTAAAATTTTCGCCGTCCTGGACCTTAACGAAAAATCCTGGTTTTCGTTCGGGCACTAATTTACCTGACGCTAAGCGGCCGGCTGCGTTGGCCGGGCTTTTACGATGCCGCCATTGCATTGCTTGTGGGGTTTCTGGCCCATGGTGTATGGTTGGGCTGCGTGCTCTTTTCATTGCAACAGGGTGTGCCTGCGGGCATTGTTGCCCTTGTGGCAAGCCTTTTTTATTTGGGGCCGCCGGTAACCATGATAATGGCATGGGTTGCATTCGGCGATAGGCTTCAGTCAACAGACGTCATCGGTCTGATTATAGTGGCAGCAGGCGTGATAGTGGTGCAGCGGCAATAATTGTAGTGCTCAAATCGATATCTGCAAACGATTGCTCTTAATCGTCCTATGATGATGAATCAGATCTTTTATCCTTCTTCACCATCCAGAATCCTTTCGGCCTCCTCGATACTTGTGACATTTTTGCCGCTGTAACCTAAGTCAAGGGATACATAATCAAATTGCATATGACCCAAAAGTCCGGACCACCGATGTACCCTTACAACCTTTGACATACTTCGGGCTAAGAAGGCTTCCTGTATTTCTTTTATATATTTCTCAAAAATTTCATCCTGATATTCATAACTTCGCAGATCCGTCAAACATGTAAACCCGTCTGCCAGCTTCTCGCATTCGGATTTGGCTTTATCAACAAAAGCTTGCATCTCGGCTTCATCTTTGATTTTACCGACTGTTATGTAAATTCTGTTTTTGTCCACGTCAGCCCGAACGGTATGCATCCCCTATCCTCCATTTTTAGTTTTAGAAATATGCAAAAAATAAACATTGTTGTCAATTAAGAACAGAGGAAACCATTGAGATCATCCAACCGGCGCATTATAAGCTTTTAGCCAAAATACCGGTAATGCGTTTTATTTTTTGTCAAAACATCCGAAAAGTATATAAGGTTATTTTAAGGTGGGATGCAAAAAATTATGGGCAATACCGCAATACTCTGCGGGTTTTCCCATGCCCTGGAGAAAGCATGATAAATAAAAGGGATAATACCGGAACGACCCGCTTCCGGGCCAATAAAGCCGGGTTCCCCGATGCCGCCCAAATCCGGGACCAGGCCGAGAAAAAGGCCCGGGCCATAAAGCCGCCAGCCCTGGATTCCATGACGCGTAAAGAAATCCTGCACATGGTTTATAAAATGCAGGAAAACAGATTGAGGCGGATTTACAGGTCAAACAGTTGCGCAGTCACCTTGAAGAAAGATCGGTAAAAGATCTTGCGGTTAAAGTGAGGGAGGCGATTGAGCAGGGATAGATATATTGGAAACTGGTTTTGCAGCTTGAATCCGCCGTTTTCCAGATCCAGCCAATCCGCAATACTGCTTCCCTGCATGACCTGAAGACCGAAATTTATTTTCCAAACGGTTTACGAATTGATTTCCCGGTCAATTTGTGCGATACATCCTGTTTTCCCAAAAAATTGTCATGGTGATCATCACACTGACAACCTGTTCAATAATTAAAAAATCGGGGTGAATATGTGGACATATGAAAAACCGGACAACCTGGTTGAGTGGTGGCAGGAAAGCGAAAAGAAATTCAGGGACAATATCCTGTTCTGGGTGCATAATGGTGCCGGCGGACTGGATTCGATGTCTTACGGGGAAATCGGCCGGCGCATCAACAATGCCCGCGGCGGGCTGGCACGGCTCGGAGTGGAGCCCGGCGATTCGGTGGGCATCATCGCCGCCAACCGGCCGGAGTGGGCTGTGCTGGCCTTTGCCACTTACGGCAGAAAAGCCAGGTATATCCCCATGTATGAAAAGGAGCTGGTGGCCACATGGAAATACATTATCGCAGACAGCGGGCTGAAGTTTCTGCTGGTCTCCTCGCCGGAGGTTTATGAGAAGGTCAAACATTTCCCTGAAGAAATTCCGGGCCTGGAAAACATATATCTTATTGATTCAGATGGGGAAAACAGCCTTGCCGCCCTGGAAAACGACGGTGCGGCCAATCCGGCCGAAGCCCTGATTCCCGATCCAGACGATATTGCCGTGCTGATCTACACCTCCGGGACCACGGGTGCGCCCAAGGGTGTGCTTTTGTCCCACGGCAACCTGACCTATTGCTCCAGGGCCGGCTACCGCATTTACCCGGAACTCACTGAAAACCAGGTGGGACTGTCCATGCTTCCCTGGGCCCACTCCTATGCTTTGAGCGGCGAGCTCAACAACTGGATTCAGTTCGGGGGGTCTTTGGGTTTTATGAGAGATGTGAAGACCCTTGGCGATGACCTGCGCCTGGTTCGGCCCACATACCTGGTATCCGTGCCCAGGGTTTTCAACAAAATTTATGACGGCATCCAGGCCAAAATGACAGATGCCGGAGAGACAAAAAAAGCATTGTTTGACAAAGCCTGCCAAATTGCCCGGCAGCGAAACGAACTGGTCGAACAGGGCCGGTCCCCCGGCCTGTGGCTCAACATCAAGCACAGGTTTTTTGACAAGGCCGTGTTGTCCAAGGTCCGCGAGGCCATGGGCGGCCGGGTCACAGGCGCCCTGACTGCCAGCGCGGCCATGAACAAGGAAATCGCTCTGTTTTTCTATGACATTGGCATTCCCATTTACGACTGCTACGGCTTGACCGAAACCGCACCGGCCGTTTCCATGAACTGCAGCAGCGCATGGAGAATCGGCAGTGTGGGCAAGGTGCTCGAAGGCCAGGAGCTGGTCATTGACAAGTCCGTGGTTGAAGAAGACGCCGAGGACGGAGAAATCGTGGTCTACGGCCCCAATGTGATGAGAGGCTACCACAACCAGCCCGAGGCCACAAAAGAGGTCATCATGGCCGACGGGGGATTTCGCACCGGGGATCGGGGCATGTTTGATCAGGACGGCTTTTTGTGGATCACCGGCCGGATCAAGGAGCAGTACAAGCTTTCCAACGGAAAATACGTATTTCCGGCCGTTCTTGAAGAGGAGATCAAACTGCTTGCGCCCGTGGCCAATGCAACGATCTACGGAGAAGGAAAGCCGTATAACGTCTGTCTGGTGGTGCCGGATTTTGAGGCAGCCGCCCGCTGGGCTGACAAAAACGGCGCATCAGCGGCTCCTGAGGATCTGATTGCCAACCCGGCCTTTACGGAAATGATTGAAAATGAAATCACCCGCCATTTGAAAAAAACCTTTGGGGGCTATGAAATTCCCAAAAAATTCAAATTCCTCACCGAAGATTTCACAGTGGAAAACGGGATGCTCACCCAGACCATGAAGCTCAAGCGCAAGGAAGTGATCAAAAATTACCAGAGCGAAATCGAAAACATGTATGGATAAGGACCCATGGGTGTAAGCCAAAGGGCTGGCCGGATTCCGGCCTTTATTGTGATGGATGTGCTGGAGCGAGCCCAGGAACTGGCCGCCGCAGGACGCGAAATTATCCACCTGGAAGTGGGCGAACCCGACTTTGCCACCCCGGAGGTGATGACAAAGGCCGCCGCTGCGGCCATGGCCCGCGGAGAAACCCATTATACCCATTCCATGGGCATTATGGAGCTGCGCTGCGCCATTGCCGAAAACTACCGGAAGCGCTACGGCGTGGAAGTGGACCCGGCCCGGGTGTTGGTGACCGCAGGCACCAGCGCGGCCATGCTCCTGCTTTTTTCCGCCCTGCTCGAAGATGGCCAGCGGGTGATCCTCTCGGATCCCCATTATGCCTGTTATGACAACTTTATTGAATTTGCCGGCGGCGTGCCGGTCCGGATTCCGGTCCGCGCCCGGGAAGGCTTCCAGTTCCGGGCGGATGAAATCAGGGCGGCCATGGACGCCAATACCCGCGCCATTTTCATCAACAGCCCCGCCAACCCCACCGGCCAGGTGATGCCCCCTGCCCTGCTGGCGGCTGTTGCTGAAATGGCCCCGGGAAATCCGGGCGGCCCCTACGTAATCAGCGATGAGATCTACCACGGCCTGGTCTACGAGGGACAGGAGCATTCCATCCTGGAATATACGGACAATGCCTTTGTGCTCGACGGCTTTTCCAAGCGCTACGCCATGTGCGGCTGGCGGCTGGGCTATCTGATTGCCCCGCCGCATTTTATCCGCCCCTTGCAGAAAATGCACCAGAATTTCGCCATATGCGCGCCGTCTGTAGCCCAGTGGGCCGGCATTGCGGCCCTCCAAAACGGATGGGATGAAGTTGCGCGAATGCGACAAATCTACGACACCCGAAGACAGTTGCTGGTCCAGGGGCTTAGGGAACTGGGGTTTCCCATTGCCGTGGAGCCCAAAGGCGCCTTTTATATATTTACCAGCTGCGCCCATATTGATGCCGACGACTACCGCCTGGCCTTTGACATTCTGGAAAAAACCGGGGTGGCCGTCACCCCCGGGCGGGATTTCGGGCCGGGCGGCCACGGATTTCTGCGGTTTTCCTACTGCAACAGCCGCCCAAACATCGAGCTGGCCCTCAGGCGCTTAAAAGATTATCTGGCAGGGAGATAAAACCATGCAATCCGGAAACACCCAGGGATGTCTGCCCCTTTTTCTTTTTGCGGTATTTGTGGTTCTGTTTCCCTTGTTTCTTGCCGATGTAATGATCACCGCACTGGGCCGGCTTGGATTAAGCCCCCGCGTGACCCTGCTGGCGGCCATGGGCATATTTATCGGCGGCATGATCAACATCCCGGTCCGGCGGATTGAAAGAAATCAGCCTTTTGATGCGTCCTCATGCCGGTTTTTCGGCCTGCAGCGTTTTTTTGCAGACCAAACCTGCCGGCAGCAGCATACCGTGCTGGCGGTCAACGTTGGCGGCTGCGTGATTCCATGCGCCATTGCCGCATACGAACTTTTCCGCATCGCCGGACACGGACCGGGGGTGCTGGGACTTGCCCTGACAGCCGTGGGCATAAACGTCTTTATCTGCTATCATACAGCCCGGCCTGTTGCCAATGTGGGCATTGCCATGCCCGCCTTGGTGCCGGCCATTGCAGCGGCGGCGTGCGCGCTTCTGCTTTACCGGGAACTGGCGCCGCCCATCGCGTTCTGCGCCGGCGTGCTCGGCCCGCTGATCGGTGCGGACCTGCTTCATTTAAAAGAGATCGAAAAACTCAACACCGGCGTGGCCAGCATCGGAGGGGCAGGCACGTTTGACGGCATCGTCTTATCCGGCCTTCTGGCCACCCTGCTGGCCTGACCCTGAAAATTTTGAAATGTCGCAGACAGCATAACCTGGGGCCGGACAGTAAACAGGTGACTTTTTAATGAACATTTTTCACACCGGGGGTTGATTCTCCGTTGCAAATACGCTACTCTAGTAGCCGCTTTAACAAAATGATCTGGCAATATCCGGAGAGAAACCAATGCATGAGCAACAAGAAGAATGGGACTGGACGCCTGGTCAACGAACAATCGGCGATTTTCCCGCCTGGCGCGATCGCTTTTCATACATGGAAGAACCCTATGTCAGTGGTGACGGGGAAAAAATTGCCGCCATTGTCAAAACAGAAGATGAGACCTTTACGGTCTGCGTCAACGGCACCCTTTGGGAGAACCAATACGATAAGCTCTGGCATCTGTGCTTTACCCCGGATCAGCGGGCCCTGGCCCTGGTCTCGGACATGGCCATGTGGAGCGTGGCTATTGACGGCACGGCCTGGGAAAACTGGTATGAATTTGTCTGGAAGCCCTGCTTTGCCAAAAACGCCCCGCACATTACAGTTGCCGCCCAAAAGGAGCTTCGCTACCGGGCGCTGACCAACGACGTGCCGTGGGAAAACGAATTTTTCGCCCTGACCCATCTCACTGTCAGTCCGGACGGAAAAACCGCAGCCGCTGTGGTCCAGGACACCTGGCTGCCGGAAGCTGATATTGAAAAATTCCAGGAAAGCGGATTTACCGTGGCAATAAACGGAAAGCCCTGGGAAAATCATTATGTCAATATCTGGGAGCTTGCCTTTTCCGGAAACGGCGCCCACCTGGCCGCTGAACTGCGCACCAGCCTTTATGATTACACCATTGCCGTGGATGACCAGGCATGGAAAAAACGCTATGCCGGTGTATGGGCCCCCCGGTTTCACCCCCGGGACCATTCCGTGACCGCACCGGTACGCATGGCCGGCGGATGGGGGCTTGCCAAAAACGATGAAATATTGTGGGACCCCAAATACGTGCAGCTCTGGCACCACATGTACAGCCCTGACGGTTCCCGCATTGCTGCCATCACCGCCCCGGAATACGGCAAATGGACCATTACCGTCGACGACCGTCCCTGGAAAATCCGGTTTACCGAACTGGTCACCGACGCGGTATTCAGCCCTGCAGGCGATCGGGTGGGCTGCGTTGGCAAAACCGAGGGCAAATGGTACGTTGCAGTTGACGACCAGATATGGGACACGGGCCAGGACATGGCCTGGCAGCCGGTTTTCAGCCCGGACGGCGCCCATGCAGCGGCCAAAGTGGAAAAAAACGGCCGATTCACCATCCTGCTAAACGGCCGGCCCATTGACATAACATTTGCCGATGCCTGGCAGCCGGTTTTCAGCCCGGACAGCCGCAAACTTCTGCTCAGGGCCGTTCTGCCCCAAAGCCGGGGCGGCCACTACTGCCGGATCGTGCTGAATGTGGATTCTCCGGCCCTGTCGGAAAGGAGGCCCGGGCATGCATGAGTTATACAAGCTTGCCAGCGGAATTTTTGTCTGGATAGCGATTCTGGGTTTTGCCGCCGGCATGATCGGCCGGCTGGCCCACCTGGCCATAACCGCCCGGAAAAAAGACCCTGTAGTTTACCAGTATTTCAGCCTTTATTACGCCCTGCGTTCGATTCTCCACTGGATCATCCCCTTTGCCAGCACCGGCATGCGGGCCCATCCGGTCATCACTATTGTGGCGTTTGTATTCCACACCTGCCTGATTGTCACGCCGCTGTTTGCCGCAGCCCACGTGATTCTGGTCATGGAGTCCTGGAACGTGTCATGGTGGCACCTGCCGGATCCGGCCGCGGATGTGATGACCGTGCTGGTGATCCTGGGATGCCTGTTTTTCCTGATCCGCCGGATTGTGCAGGAAAATGTACGATATTTGAGCACCCCTGGCGATTTTGTGCTGATCGCGCTGGTTGCCGCCCCTTTTGTCACCGGCTTCTGGACTTATCACCAATTGTACGGATATGAAATCGCGGGCATCCTTCACATGCTCAGCGGCGAGCTGGTGCTGCTGTGCCTGCCCTTTACCCGGCTGTTTCATATGGCCCTGTGGCCGTTTACCCGCGCATATGCCGGCTCGGAATTCGGCGGTTTGCGCCGGTCCCGTGACTGGTAGCCCTTAAAAAAGCCAATCGACCTATCAGGTGAAAGAATATGAACCAAAAAAACCAGAAAGACCCGGCAAACAACAAAAACGGCATATACGATACCGGCATTGAAAAGGGCGCCAGCCAGCTGACACCGGAAAAAATCCGGAAAGTCTTTGACGCCCTGGTTGAATCAGAAGGCGGAGCACGCCTGAGAGCTTACACAAATGCATGCGTACACTGCGGTCTGTGCAGCGATGCCTGCCATCACTTTTTGTCCAAAGACGGTGATCCGCGGCTTTCGCCGGCAGGCAAGGTCAAACAGACCGTCTCCCGGATTTTGAACAAAAAAGCCAAGCTGGATGTGGATTTTGTCAAGCAAGCCTGTGAAACGGTTTTTACCGAATGCAACCTCTGCCGCAGATGCGTAATCTACTGCCCTTTTGGCATTGATGTGGCTTACCTGATGCTGTTTGTCCGCAGGGGCTGCCACCAGCTCGGCGTGGTTCCCCAGTACATACAGGACACAGCCCACAGCCACGCTTCGACTTTTAACCAGATGTGGGTGCGCGATGACGAATGGATCGACACCCTTCAGTGGCAGGAAGAAGAAGCCCGGGATGAAATCCCGGATTTGCGCATCCCCATTGACAAAAAAGGCGCGGATATCTTCTACTCGCTCATCGGCCCGGAGCCCAAGTTCCGGGCCCAGCTCATCTACCAGATGGCCGTGATCTTCCATATGGCCGGAGCCGACTGGACCGTGCCGTCTGCGCCGGGATGGGACAACAGTGATATGTGCATGTTCACCGGAGACATGGAGATGACCGCACGGCTGAAAAAGGTCCACTTTGAGGCCGCCATGGATTTGAAAGCCAAGCGTATTGTCATGGGTGAATGCGGTCATGCATTCCGGTCTGTCTATGATGTGGGCAACCGGACACTCGGCTGGAAAATGCCCCCGCTGCCCATGGTTCATGCCATTGAGTTCTATGCCGAAATCCTTCGGGAAAAACGCATTGAAATTCCGGAAAAATTTGACCGGCCCGTGACCTTCCACGATCCATGCAACATCGTCCGGGGCCGCGGCCTTGGCGATGAGTCCAGGTATGTGATCAATGAAACCTGCAGCACCTTTATCGAACTGGAGCCCAACCGGGAGCACAATTTCTGCTGCGGTGCCGGCGGCGGGGTGATCAACTGCGGTCCGCCCTTTAAAAACAAGCGGGTGGAAAGCAACCGGGTCAAGGCCGAGCAACTGGCTGCAGCCCGGGACAAGGGAGCAGAGGTGGTGATTGCGCCTTGCCACAACTGCCACGGCGGTCTTGAAGACATTATTCACCATTACGAACTCGGCCTGGAGCTTAAATTTCTGGGAGACATCATCTACGAATGCATGAAAAAGGAATAACAAGGCTTATGCAGTCCCGGCATAAAACAGCTTTCCGTTCGGCCCGTCTGGCTTTGATCGCCCTTTTGTTCACCGCTGCCGCAGTTTTTGCCCAGGGCCATGTCACCACTGTGGAGGACAGCGGATTTGAAAAACGCACCCGGCCCGTGGTGACCTTTGAACATGATGTGCACAACCAGAAAGCGGAAATCTATGATTGCGCCGTGTGCCACCATGTTTATGAAAACGGTGAAAAACGCGAAGGCCAGATGTCGGTGGGCATGGAATGCTCAGATTGCCATCTGTCCGAAAACAACAGCCCCATGGAACTGACCCGGGCCTATCATCGGATGTGCAAAACCTGCCACCTGGAAAAAAGCGCCGGGCCGGTCCAGTGTGCCCAGTGCCACAGCCGGCAAAATACCCCCGCAAAATAGCCTGCAACCGGTTTTCCTTTTCCTGCCCGTGCTTGCAAAGTGTCAAAAATTTGTTATAAAGATTTTTTGACAAATGCAAGGCCCCCGGCCGCCCCAACAAATGAAAACAGATTGTTTGGGCGGCCGCAGAAATGCAAATCAATCCACAGCAACGCAGGAACCCGATTCATGGAAAAGGAATTTGATTTTTTCAGTGACCACTCTGAGGCCTTTCTGGAAATGGCTTTTTGCCCGGACTACCTGGAACGCCCGACCAGGCCGGACGGCTACGGAAAAAACACCGGCGACTGCGGTGACACCGTTGAAGTATTTTTGTCCGTTGACCAGGGCCGCATCCAGGAAATTTCCTTTCAGATCGACGGATGCATCAATACCCGGGCATGCGCCAATACCATCGGCCGCATGGTCCATGGCCGGAAAC
>NZ_JAWODO010000150.1:0-13898 GCF_046483245.1 Desulfosalsimonas sp.
CCGCTGGAAAAAATACCACCCGTAGCCCAGGGAATCAAACCACCAATAATCCACCAGGAAATCCAGGTACAGAAAATAAAAGCCCACATAGGCAACAGCAAGAATGACGAGCACTGCCAGCAGACCCAGCAGCCAGGGTTTGGGTTTTTGCATTTATGTTCTCCTGCCCTGTTTTTTTTACGGGCGAATAAGGTTAAACTGGAGGGAGACCTTTATTTGATCCAAATATGGCAGTCATTGACAGGGATGTCAACTAGCCGGAAAAATTTTTGATTTGACAATAACGTGAAAGTATGGTTATTCTATAAATCATGGAAAATAAAAAAGCCAGGCCATCATACAAACACTGTGCAAAACTGAAATAAAACTGGCATAAAAATATACAATTACGTAATTATTGTAAAGAAGAGGACATGATGGCGCGACTTGAAAATTTGGCTGAACCCATGCGTTCCCACATTGCCGACTTGCCCTGTCCGCAGTTTGATCAAACGCCCTGGGTCAATGTCCCGGAACTGGCAAATCAGCGAATCGCACTGATTTCCACGGCCGGGCTTCATCGCCGGGGCGACCGCCCCTTTGGGGGCATGGACGGCGACTTTCGGGTGATCGACGGCACCAGCCGCGCAGAGGATCTGGTCATGACCCATATTTCCACCAATTTTGACCGCACCGGTTTTCAGCAGGACTGGAACGTGGTTTTTCCCATTGACCGGCTCCGGCAGCTGGCTGATGAAAACCGCATCGGCAGTGTGGCTGATTTTCATTATTCCTTCATGGGCGCTGCTGATCCTTCGAAAATGGCGCCTTCTGCGGAAAATCTGGCCGGCCTGCTCAAAGGCGACAATGTGGATGCCGCCCTTCTGATCCCGGTCTGACCGTTTTGCACGCGCGCCGTGGGCGCGCTGGCCCATTGCCTGGAAGCCAAAGGCATTGCCACCACCCAGATCAGCCTGATCCGGGAGCACACGGAAAAAATCCATCCCCCCCGTTCCCTGTGGGTGCCATTTGACCTGGGCCGCCCCCTGGGTGTGCCCAATGATCCGACTTTTCAGAAAAAAGTGCTGGTTTCGGCCCTGGAGCTTTTAAATGCCGGGTCCGGACCTGTGCTGGTTGATTTTCTAGAGGAAGCACCGGTTGGAGCAGATGATTCCGATACGGCACAAGAGGCATGGTCCTGTCCAATCAGTTTCTCAGGCCCTGACCAAGCTCAAACCCATCCGGAAAAAGAGGTTTCCGCCCTGCGCCGGGAAATGACCGAGCTGATGCCCTGGTACGACAAACGCCGCAATGAGCAAAACCGTACGGCTGTGGCCAATTTTGAACCGGATGCCGCCGCGGACCTGCTTTGTGATTATCTGCTGGATAAATCGCCGGAGCCCGGGGCTCCGGAAATGACCCTGGCTGTGGCCATCCGGCTTGCTGTTCAGGACCTGAAAACCTTTTATTACGAGGCAGCCAGCCATCAGCCGGGCACGACCCCGCCCACGAGCCGGGAGTTTGCCCGCTGGTTCTGGACACAGACCGCGGCGGGCCATCTGATCCGTTCGGTGAGCGAAAAGTGCAAAACCGAGCCGGACAAATCCCTTAAGATGACCGGAAAAGCGTTTCTGGTGCCCATGGGCTGGTGAGAATGGCCGGATGCGGCCGGTTTTTATTTCGGGCCTGGTGCATACAGCGTGGGGTCCGGGACTCCCGCATCCGTAAAACCCTTCTGCCGCAGGTGGCAGGAATCGCACCGGCCGCAGGCCAGGCCGCCGGGTGTGGGGTCATAGCAGGAGAGGGTCAGGCTGTAGTCCACACCCAGGGCCATACCTTTTTGGATGATTTCTGATTTTTTCAGATAAAGCAGGGGGGCATTGATGCGCACGACGATGTTTTCCTGGACGGCCATTTTGGTGGCCAGATTGGCCATGGCCTCAAAGGCTGCAAGATATTCAGGCCGGCAGTCCGGATAACCGGAATAGTCCACTGCATTCACGCCGATAAAGATGTCGGCGGCCCGCCGGGCTTCGGCCCATGCCAGGGCCACGGAAAGAAAAATGGTATTGCGCGCGGGCACGTAGGTGATCGGGATATCCGATTCGGCCTGTCCGCCTGAGTTGCCGGGCGGCACGGCCATGTCCGAAGTCAGGGCAGAACCGCCGATGTCGCGCATGTCCAGGCGCATCACGTGGTGTTCTTTAGCTCCCAGAACCCGGGAAATGCTTTCAGATGCCGCCAGTTCATGATAATGGCGCTGGCCGTAGTCAAAGCTTAGGGTGTGGCAGCAAAACCCCTGATGGCGGGCAACGGCAAGGGTGGTGGCCGAATCAAGCCCGCCGCTTAAAAGCACCACTGCCCGGGGCTGGTCTTCCATTTCATACCTCCTGTGATTCTATACCCCGCGTTGTTCATTTGACCACAGAATTTTGTGGAGCTGCAGATGCAGCCGCACATCCAGCCGGTCTTCGAGAATCCAGGCCGCTGCAGTGGCCGGCGCCAGCCGGCCGGCGGCCGGTGAAATCAAAACCGGCACCGGCGGCCGGCCGGACCAGTAATGCTTAAGGATATGGCGGGCGTAATCATAGTCCTTGCGGTCGCAGATTACAAATTTGACCTGGTCGTTTCCCTTCAGGCGGTTGAGGTTGTCAAAATCGGTTTTGCAGCTTTCCCCGCTTGCCGGGCACTTGATGTCCATGATCCGCATGCACGCATCCGGCACCAGGTCAATGGGATAGGTGCCGTTTGTCTCAATCATCACCTCAAAACCTTTTGCAAGTAGGGCTTCGGCCAGGGCCGCTGTGCCGGGCTGCATCAGGGGCTCGCCGCCGGTGATCTCCACCAGATTGACGCCATGGGTCCCGGCCCTGGAAAGAATTTGCGCGATGTCCATGGACCGGCCTTGTGTGTAGGCATAACCGGTATCACAATAGGTGCATCGCAGGTTACATCCGGTCAGGCGCACAAAAACGCAGGGCCGGCCCATATAAAGGGATTCGCCCTGGATGCTGTAAAAAATTTCATTGACCCGAAGCGCAGCCGGCTGTTTCTGTCCGCAAAGGGAGTTCATTGCGGGACTCCGGCTTTCCATAGCTTCCCGCGGCCTACGATTTCATAGGCTCCTGCGGCTGCCGGCACGATTGCAGCCCGCCCCTGGCCAAGATCCAGGCGGGTATCTGTTTTGTTTTTGCGTATTTCCGCCTGACCGTCCAGGCAAAACAAAATGTCTGCGCTGTGCTCTTTGGGGGAGCAATACCGGGTATCCGGGTCAAGGCGGATCACGGAAAGGCCGAATTCATCCGCCGGTGCTGCAAATCGCTGCTCTGCAGAATCCATTTTTTCCGGGGCTGCCGGGTTTGGAAAGGATGGTGCAAATTCCAGCGCGCTTAAAAGCTCAGCCACATCCACATGCTTGGCCGTGAGCCCGCCGCGCAGCACATTGTCGGAATTGGCCATGATTTCCATGCCTGTGCCGTACAAATAGGCGTGCAGGATTCCCGGGGTCAGAAACACGGCCCGTCCCGGGGGAATTTCCAGAAGATTGAGAAAAACCGGGGCCAGTACACCCGTATCCCCGGGATAGCTCTGGTGAAGCCTGTCAATCCAGTAGCCTTCTGGGGTATCGCTGATCCTGGCGTTGGCCAGGGCCTCATGGATCACTTCAGCCCGGTGAATTTGTTCCATGATCATCAATTCATGGAAAAAGGCGCGGATGCCGGATGCATCCGGCCGGGTTTCCAGGGCCTGCAGCGGGCGCTCCAGGCTTTTTGGAAAAAACCGCCGGCCAAGGCTGCAGATCATCTCCGGGCTGCGAAATCCGATCAGGGCACCGAAAGGCTCAATGGCGCAGATGAGTTCAGGCTTGGGCCAGGAGTCCCGGTAATTGCGGTGAGGAGCGTCAATGGGGATTTGCTGCTCATTTTCCCGTTTAAATCCTTCCCTGGCCTGCCGGGCATCCGGATGCGCCTGGATGGAAAGGGGCTGGCTGGCGGCCAGGACCTTAAACAAATAGGGCAGGGTGTTGCTGTATGCCGCTTCCGTGTCAGCACCCAGAAAGGCCCGGGGATGATCCCGGATCAACTCGTTTAAGGGTACCTGCTGGCCATTGACATGGACCATGGAGGGCGCTTTGGGATGGGCCCCCATCCAGAGTTCAGCCCAGGGCGTGCGGCCGTCTGGCTCTGCGCCCAGAATTTTCTGGATAGCTGTTGCCGAGCCCCAGGCATATTTCTGGACCGGATTTTCCAGCAATAAGGGACGGGTGAAAAAATCTGTTTTATCCATTGTGCTGAAACTGCCCGTTTTCATAGATCACTGTTTTTCCCCTGTCTGCAAGATGGGCGGTCACCCGTTTTTTTTCCGTATTGACCAGATCCCAGTGCAGGGCCGAATCATTGAAACCAAGCTGCTTTTTCGCATACGGGGTCAGGTTGGCGGGGTCTCCGGCATAGGTGTCGGAATAGGCGCTGCCCAGGGCGATGTGGCAGTTACCGTAAGATCCCCCGTAATTTTCGTCATACAGGGTGTTGGCCATAAACCGGTCAATTTTGGAAAACCGCCGGTCTGTCAGGGAAAACTCCCCGACCTTGTCCGCGCCTGAATCCATTTGAAGCTGATTGCACAAAAAGGCCTCCCCGATTTCGGCCTGGGCATGGATCACACGGCCCTTGTCAAATTCCAGACGGATGCCTTCCACCCGGTTTCCGCTCCGGTAAGTGGGCTGATCCGCCGTATACACCCCCCGGGTGCCGCGCCAGTCCGGGGACAGAAAGATTTCAAAGCTGGGGATATTATGGCCGGAAATTCCGATCCACTGACGCATCTGGCCCGGGGTGATTTCCAGGTCCACTTTTTCGGACTCCACATGGAGACGCCGTATGGACAGCCGGTTTAACCATTGTTTGATGGATCGGGCCCGTCGAAAGACCGATTCCCAATGAGCCACCGGGTCTTTGCGGTTTAAAAAACATGCCCTGATAACCTGCCGGGTATAATCCTCAATGGATATGCCCGCGTGATGGGCCAGCGCCGGGGTGGGGTACATGGCCAGGGTCCAGCTGAAATCACCGGTTTCCTCCCTGCGGTCAAGAATATTTCGAAGCGGTTTTCTGGCTTTTGTAAACTTTGCAATGGCTCCGGGATCAATATGGGACAAATGAGTGATGGATTCCGGGGCCAGCAGCACAATGCTGCCGTTGAGGTTCTCCAGCAGTTCCTTTTCCCCAGGAGGGATAAAGGTCAGCTGCCGGTTGTTTGCGATTTCATAAAATTTCTGTTCCATGGGGCAGGTCTGCATCATCCGCTGAATGGGATGCCGGCCGGCTTTGAGCAGTTTTTCGTATAATTTTTCCGCCAGGGGCAGGGCCGCGGGATCATATCGCAGCAAAATAATGTCGCTTTTTTTTCTGCGGCCGTGCCGTGCGGTTTTTAGGCCCCATAACAGGATGTCGGCATAACGTTCAATATGCTGTTTTTTAAAATTCATATTTATTTTTTTCAGAAAGTTATATTTTTTATTCAATGCTCTTCTTTAAGAAAAAGCCGGTGGTACTCAGAATCCTTTAAGTGGGTTTTGAGCAGCCGATTGATGAGATTGTAAACCTCTTTGATTTCCGCATCACTCATTCTGCCGGCCAGGGTTTGGATCAGCTGATCATCGGAGAACATCTGCAAGTAGCAGATCAGGGTCTGCTCATCCGTGGGCCGGTCCCATCCAAAGGTAAGCAGATCTTCACAGGTTTCCACGAATTGATGGAAGTATTTTTTCATTTGGCTTCCCCTGCATGTTGATGGTAATCTGTTGTATTCATTTTTTGATTTCTTTATCATATTGGAAAACATCGGCCGGGTCAAGCCGGCTCAAGACTGTGTGGATGATTGCATGCACCCGGAAGGTTGCTTTTTTACCACCCATGACGGCCTGAAAATCCGTTACGACATCTGGCGCCCGGAATCGGCTTTGCCACGGGCTTCAGTGGTTTACCTTTCCGGCCGGGCCGAGTTTCTGGAAAAAAACCGGGAAACCATCACAGGGCTGCAGAAGGGGGGTTTTGCCGTATATTCCTTTGACTGGCGGGGCCAGGGGCTTTCTTCCAGGATGCTGGACAACCCGCACAAGGGATTTGTGCGAAGCTTTGCCGACTATGTAAACGACCTCAATGCGTTTGTGACCCGGATTGCAAAGCCTGAACCGGCTTTGCCCAAAATCCTGCTGGCCCATTCCATGGGCGGCAACATCGGCATGCAGTACCTGCGCGAAAATCCCGGATTTTTTGACCGGGCTGTGTTGGTTTCACCCATGTTTGATATCCACACGCTTCCCTTTCCCCGGGGATTGACCCGAAAACTTGTGCAAAGGGCGGTTCGGGCCGGTCGCGCTGAGCAATATATTCCGGGTGCCGGTGATTATTCGTTTAAGCCCGGACGGTTTCGGGGAAATGACCTGACCGGGGATCCGGAACGATTTTTGGATGAAATCCGGGAAGTGCGGAAAAATCCGGATCTGGCCCTTGGCGGCGTGACCTACGGGTGGGCGGCTGCCGCGTTTGACGCTATTGATTGTCTGGCTGCCCCCGGGTATGTGGAGGCTGTCAAAACCCCGGTGCTTCTGGCATCCGGGACCCGGGACCGGGTTGTGGACACCCGGGCCCACCAACGGATCTGTAAGCGTCTGCCCTGCTGCCGGCTTGTGAAAATCCAGGGCGCCAGGCATGAAATCCTGAAAGAAACCGATGCCTGCCAGCAGGTGTTCTGGCAGGCCTTTGACCGATTTGCAGGCTGCTGAAATTTTTTTGATCATTTAACCGTCAGATGAAAGGAAAACCACCATGGACTACGGCAATGATTCCCGGTATGAAGAATATGAAGAAGCGCCTGAATCCCTGCTGCATCAGCAGCGGCGGCGTTTGCCGGCCGGGCGCAAGCTCCTGCTGATTCTTTTGGCCGGAGGCGGGGCGGCGATTTTTTTGATCCTGCTGATTTCCTTTTATACCGGCGGTACGGATCAGCGTCAGGCGCAAACATCCCGGAAAAGTATCAATCTCGGTTCGGCGGAGCAGCTGCCGAAAGCTGACGATTCATCCGGGAATCTGCGCCTGCAGGCAACGCTGGCGGATTTGCAATCCCGGGTTACCGCCAATCACGACCAGCTCATGGGAGGCGTCCAGCAAGTGCATGAGCAGCTCGACGAGCAGGGCCTGGTTCTTGATTCACTGGTAAGACAGGTCGAGGCGCTCAGCGACAGAGCAGAAAAACTGGAAAAGGAAATCCAGGCCGCTGAGCAGGCAGTCAAAGAGGCCGCGGCAGCGGCTGAAACATCGGAACCTGCACCAAAGTCCGAGCCTGAGCCCGAACTCGAGCCTGAATCAGCCAAAAAGAAGCAATATACGGTCAAAGACGACGATACCCTGTATTCCATTGCCCGACAGCACGATATCGAGCTCAAAATCCTGCTGGAAATAAACGGCTTGACTGAGGATTCCGTGATTCATCCCGGAGACAAGCTGACTGTATCGCCTTAAATTTGGAACAAAATTAAGAAAGCCGCCAGGCGTGCTGTTCCGGAAGCCCTGCCGCGTATATTTTGTCAATGGTTTCCGTGACATTGTACTCCACGAACCGAACTTCGAGTTCAAGGGCCTGGTCGTCGAAAATCACGTACTTCGCATGGTTGGTGCCATCCCTGGGCTGGCCCACGCTGCCCACATTGATAATATACCGGCAGCCGGTATCAAGCATTATGGTTTCGCGCTTCAGTGGACGCCTGGAAACCTCGCGGCCGTCATGGGTGACGATCATCAGTTCGTGGGTGTGACCCACAAAGCAGATCGGTTCCTCGGCCTCTGTCATGGCCGCATCCACCTGTTCCGGATCGGCCTCAAACAGATAGGTGGTGGCCGAGTCCGGGGGAAAGCCGTGGACAAACCGACAGTTGTGTCCTGTGAGAAAAAAGGGCAGGGCTGCGATGTAGTCCAGAGATTCCCGGGAGAGCATGGTCATGGTTTTTTCCAGGGAAATCCGGGCAATGGGATTGAACCAGTCCAGATACCCGGGCTGATTGACAGCCAGTTCGTGGTTGCCCAGGATGGACAATATGCTGCGTTCCCGCACCATCCGGATGGCCTCATCGGGTTCCGGTCCGTAGCCGATGCTGTCACCCAGGCAGTAAATGGTGGAGATACCTGCCTTTTCAGTGTCTTTAAGCACTTCCCGAAAAGCTGCGGCATTGCCATGAATATCTGAAATAACAGCGAGTTTCATTGATCCGGATACCTGTTGGCCGTTGTGCATGATTGATTTGAAAGGACATTAGCAATTTTGCCGGCGGCTTGTAAACGATTATATGGAAAACAGCTGATTTGGCCGTCTTGACCTGTTTGCTTTCCCATGTCCCTTTTTATGACAACCCTGTCCCCCCCCGATACCTGAACATCTGCTGCTTGTGTGAAAACATGCCAATTCTTTTGAGCTATTTGAAATAGTTATTCCTCAAAAAAATATTTTTTAAAAAAATTGTTGACTTTGAAAATAAATTGTCAGAGTTTTGTAATTGCTTTTTTTTCTCTATTGATTCACTTTTTTGGCTATTCTTTTGGGGCAGGCGGCATCAGTGCAGGAACTGACAACCATAAAAAAGGGGGTATGAAATGATTCTGCAAAAACGGAGGATAAAAGCGATTCTGGTTCTGTTTTTACTGCTCGGGATTCTGGGTGCATGGCAAACTGCAGGCGCCGGGGAAAAAATCAACATCAATACGGCCGGCCCTGAGCAACTCACACAGCTCAAGGGAATCGGGCCGGCCATTGCGGAACGGATCGTGGACTATCGTGAGAAAAACGGGTCGTTTACAAGTGCAGAACAATTGTTGGAAGTCAGGGGGATCGGCCCCAAAACCCTGGAAACAATCGCGGATCAGGTGATTGTATCATCTTCTGGATAAGGTCCCGAAAAGCTGATCCGCCATCAGGATAAATCTCGTAGGCCGGCTGCACCGTTGTCTGTAAAAAAATCCCGGGAGAATGAATCCCGGGATTTTTTTATTGACTGGTGATGGCGCCGTAAAAAGTCCAATATCTGCGTTACACTCAATTTCTCAGAATTTCACGTACGGCTAAGTACGCTGCATTCTTCGAAATTGCGAAAGCCTTGATCTTGAACTTTTTACGGCACCATCTGAAATCAGACTTTTTACGGTGCCATCACTGGTGAATGCCTGAATTCCGGCTATGACTCAAGAAAGGGGTGCCGACCGGTGCAGGAAATCGCCCGGGCCAGCATGGTCTGGATATTGTCGAGCACCTCACATTGCTCAGAGCAGTCCGGCAGGTTCTGGCGATACTGGCATTCCCTGCACGGGCTTTTTGCCAGGTGCCCGATGTCAAAATCAAATATGTCCCGGATAATGATCATTTATGGCTGTTTCCTGAAAAGTTTGTAATTGCGCGTCTGACCGCAGTTTGCTTTGTCTATGATAAAATAACATCAGCATCAGGCCGCATCAAGAAAAATTATCCGCAGCCGCCAGGTGGCGGGTATCAGGAAGCCAGGGCGTCTGCATAAATCCAGCGCAGATCCCGGAAAATCCGATAGAATTCCCGAAGAAGTCCAAAAAAGTAAAAACCCATCGGTTTTGGTTTTTGTCCTCTTTGCCGTGGCAGGCTGTTGGCCATGAGGCGGGCCGGGGGTAGTTTACGATTCGCATTGAGCGCGCAAGCGGTCAGCAGGAAGTAAACTGCGCCCGGACTGCCTCATGCGCAAACCCGGGCAGGCCATCGGGTCATCCGTTTATGAGAGCTTGGAAAAATTCAGGAGAGATGAGTGGGAAGACCGCAAAAGAAGCTTGACACTTTTTGGCGTCCTGATTCATTATATTGGTTTATGGTTTGTTTGAAAATATTGCCCAATCCGGATCAATCCAATCAGGAGAAAGATATCCCATGAACCTGATCACATCGCTTTCCCGCAGCACTCTGCTGCGGCTGTTTATAGTCAACCTGGTGCTGGGCTGCCTTCTGGGCGCAGGTCTCTGGTTTTCAGCCCGCTTGGTATTTGCCACCGCAAGTCCTGCTGATATCCTGGAAGTGATCGGTCGGAATCCGGAACTGCAGGCATGGGCCCGGAAAACCGCCCCGGTATTGGATCTGGTGCAGATCTGGTTTTATCCGGCCCTGGCCGGGCTGATGCTTTTGATGACCCTGATTCAGTGGCTGGTGCTCCGGGGCGGGTTCAAACGCGTGATTCGCAAATCCGGGATTGCCGATGCATCCGGGGAAACCGCAAAGCCTGCGCCGGTAAAAAAGAGGGAAAAACAGGGTGATGAAAAACCGGCCAGGGAGCCGGCCGGCCGGGAACAAAGGGAAGAAAGCAAACGCTATTACCTGCACCTGATATCCGTGCTCCAGCGGCAGGGCCGTCTGATGGATTTTTTTCATGAGGATTTAAGCGCCTACCAGGACGCGCAGATCGGTGCGGCCGTTCGCAGCATTCATGAAAACTGTGCCGGTGCCGTAAAAAAAAACATAGCCCCGGCAGCTGTGATCGACAAGCCCGAGGGCCGGGAAATAACCGTTCCGGCCGGTTTTGATCCGGCAGCCATCAAGCTTACCGGCAATGTCACCGGCGATCCCCCCTTTTCCGGCGTGCTCCGACATCGGGGCTGGCGGGCCGGCCGCCTGGAACTGCCCGTGCTTTCGGCCACCGGCGATGCTTTGATCATTGCCCCCGCGGAAGTGGAAATCCAGTAATATCGCTTTGGCATCATCTCAACAGCAGGAGACCGTTAGTGGATCAGCCGGCATACATCATCGGCATTGACCTGGGAACCACAAACAGCGTGGTTGCCTATACCGAGGCCACACCGGAAAAAGATCAGACACCGGAAGTCCGGGTCCTTGAGATTGCCCAGGTCACGGCCGCCCACACAATTGAAAAACAGCCCGGTCTGCCCTCTTTTATCTATCTGCCGGGCCATGGAGAAGCCGGGGATGGGGCGTTTGCCCTGCCCTGGGACCCGGACAACCGGGTAGTAATCGGCGAATACGCCCGAATGCGGGCCGCAGAAGCGCCCCAACGTGTCATTGCCTCGTCCAAGTCCTGGCTGTGCAATACTTCCGTGGACCGAAACGCAGCCATTTTGCCCTGGGAGGCAGCCGATGACGTGGAAAAACTCTCCCCTGTGGCCGCATCATCGGCCCTGCTGGCCTATCTGCGCCAAGCCTGGAATTACGAAATGGCATGGGACAATTTTGCCATGCGCATGGAAAACCAGGAAATTTATCTCACCGTGCCGGCCTCCTTTGACGCCGTGGCCCGGGAACTGACCGTCCAGGCCGCGGACCAGGCCGGATTGCCCCGGGTAACCCTGTTAGAGGAACCTCAGGCGGCATTTTATTCCTGGATCGACGTAAGCGGCGAAAACTGGCGCAAGGCTGTTGCAAAGGACGAACTCGTGCTGATCTGCGATATCGGTGGCGGCACCACGGATTTCAGCCTGATCCGGGTTTCCGAGGAGCAGGGAGAGCTGGTGCTGGATCGGATCGCCGTGGGCGAGCACCTGCTTGTGGGCGGGGATAACATGGATCTGGCCCTGGCCTATCACGTGGCCGCAAAAATGGCCGAATCCGGCACCCGCCTGGATTCCTGGCAGATGCGCGGGCTGGTGCATGCCTGCCGCAGCGCCAAGGAAGGTGCATTTTCCGGTTCCCAGGACCGGGATACATGGCCGGTGACCATACTGGGCCGGGGCAGCAGCCTGATCGGCAACACCCTGAAAATGGACCTGCCCGAAGAGGATATCAGCCGGGTCATTATTGACGGTTTTTTTCCGAAATGCCCTGAAAATGAATTTCCCCGGACACAGCGCCGGACCGGCCTGCGGGAGGCAGGGCTGGTCTATGCAGCAGATCCCGCAGTCACCCGGCACATGGCTGCCTTTTTAACCGGCCGGGATCGGGGGCAGCAGGAGACCATGGCCGCACCGGATGCGGTTTTGTTCAACGGCGGGGTCATGAAGGCCCCTCTGATCCGGGAGCGGGTCAGGGATGTGCTGGACAGCTGGAGCAATTCATCCGGCCGGATCCGGGAGATCAACACGGAAAATTACGATCTGGCGGTGGCCAGGGGAGCTGCCTATTACGGCCAGGCACGCCACGGCCGGGGCATCCGGATCCGGGCAGGCCTTAACAAATCCTATTATATCGGCGTGGCTGCGGCCATGCCGGCGGTTCCAGGCATGCCCCAGCCGGTCAAGGCCCTGTGCGTTGCCCCCTTTGGCATGGAGGAAGGCACTGTTGCGCGCATCACCGAAAAGGAATTCGTGCTGGTAGTGGGCGAACCCGTGGTATTTGAATTTTTTGGTTCGGTCCGGCGCCAGGTTGATCCGGCCGGGGCTGTAGTGGAGGACTGGCATGATCAGATCGAGGAGATCACCACCCTGGAGACCACCCTGGACGGGGAGCCCGGCACCACCGTGGGCGTGACCCTGGAAGCGGCAGCAACGGAAATCGGCACCCTTGAGCTGTGGTGCGTGTCCGTGGAAGACCAAAGACGATGGAAACTTGAGTTTAACGTCCGGCAACAGGATTGATCGTGGATATTGAACAAACCCGCTATATTATCGGAATTGACCTGGGCACAACAAATTCGGCCCTGTCGTTTGTGGATCTTGAAGCCGAAACATCCGAAAACATAGGCATTCGCCTGTTTTCCATCCCCCAGCTCACGGCAGCCGGAGAAGTCAACCGCATGTCCGTGCTGCCTTCGTTTTGCTATATTGCGGGCAAATACGACATTGACGCTGAAGCCGTCCGGCTGCCCTGGAGCCGGGAATCTGAAACTTCCGCATTCGTGGGAACATTCGCCCGGGATCACGGGGCCAGGGTGCCCGGACGCCTGGTGTCTTCTGCCAAAAGCTGGCTCTGCCACGGCCAGGCAGACCGCCGTGCCCGGATCCTTCCCTGGGGCGCGGGCGGGGACGTGGCCCGGATCTCTCCGGTGGAGGCCACGGCCCGGTACCTGGAGCACCTGAAAGGCGCCTGGAACCACAGCGTTTCAGACGAGTCCCTGTACCTGGAAAACCAGTTTCTGATCATCACCGTGCCGGCCTCATTTGACGAGGTGGCCCGGGACCTGACCCTGGAGGCGGCCAAAACCGCCGGGCTCGTGGATGTGATTTTGCTCGAAGAGCCCCTTGCGGCATTTTATTCCTGGCTGATTTTGCATGAAAACAACTGGCGGGAGCATATCCGCCCGGGTGAGCTGGTGCTCGTCTGCGACGTGGGCGGGGGGACCACGGATCTGACATTGATCACCCTTCAGGAAACCGGGGGTACGCCCAGATTTGAGCGCATTGCCGTGGGTGAACATCTGATTCTGGGCGGAGACAACATCGACCTGGCCCTGGCCCGGCACGCGGAACAACAGTTCGGTTCAGGCGCCGATCTCACCGGTGACCGTTGGAAGACCCTGTGTCATCTGTGCCGCCGGGCCAAGGAAAATATCCTGAATCAGGGCACGGACCGGGAAACCATTACCATGGTGGGGCAGGGCAGCAGTCTGATCGGCGGCACCCGGACTGCGGAAATCACACGGGAAAGCCTGGAGCAAATCGTTCTGGAAGGCTTCTTTCCCCTGGTGGAAAAGGCCGCCCCAAAAACCGAAACCCGGCGCAAGGCTATTTCCGAATTCGGACTGCCCTATGCATCTGATCCGGCCATCACCCGTCACATCGGACTGTTTCTGGAACAGCACAGGTATAGTGATTAGGACTCCTCCTGTAAATCCCACACCCCAGCCTGGATCCCAAATCTCCATTGGTTTGTCGTAATCAAGATAACCGAAGTTTGGTCCAGCTTTGATTACGACAAACCAATGGAGATTTGGGATCCAGGCTGGGGTGTGGGATTTACAGGAGGAGTCC
>NZ_JAWODO010000009.1:0-31920 GCF_046483245.1 Desulfosalsimonas sp.
ATTTCCGGACCACGGATGTTACCGGCGTGTGCACGCTTCCAGATGGCGTTGAGATGGTGATGCCCGGCGATAACGTAACGATTTCAGCCGAACTCATCACCCCGATCGCCATGGAGGAGGGGCTGCGCTTTGCGGTGCGTGAAGGCGGCCGAACCGTGGGGGCCGGTGTTGTCAGTGAAATCATAGAATAGATACGGGACTGTCATGATACCAAACACCAAAATACGAATCCGGTTACGGGCTTACGATCACAGATTGCTGGATCAGTCGGTCCGGGATATTGTCGATACCGCCCGCAAGACAGGTGCCCGGGTGGTGGGACCCATTCCCCTGCCCACACGCATCAACAAATACACGGTGCTTCGCTCTCCCCATGTGAACAAGAAATCCCGGGAGCAGTTCGAGGTCCGGACCCACAAGCGGTTATTGGACATCCAGGATCCCACCCAGCAGACGGTAGACGCCCTGATGAAGCTGGATTTGTCTCCGGGCGTGGATGTGGATATTAAATTGTAGGATAAGGACCAGGTGGCGCAAATGAGTGAAGGAATACTCGGGAAAAAACTGGGAATGACGGGCATATTTGCCAGCAATGGTCAATATCTGCCGGTGACGGTCATTCAGGCGGGCCCGTGCACCGTAACCCAGATCAAGACCAGGGCCAATGACGGTTATGACGCCCTGCAGCTGGGGTTTAAGGAAAAGAAGCAACAGCGGTTGACCAAACCGTTGAAGGGGCATTTTGATAAAAGCGGCGGCACGGGTTTCTATCGCTTGCGGGAATTTTCCGTCAAAGAACCGGAACAGTTTGAGCCGGGCCAGCAGGTGACCATGGAGATGTTTTCCGTTGGCGACAAGATCAATATTGCCGGAAAAACCAAGGGTCACGGCTTTTCCGGCGTGACCAGGCGGCACGGCTTTGCCCTTGGCCGAAAGACCCATGGTGGTCGCTGTTATCGGATTCCCGGCTCTATCGGAAACAGCGCCTGGCCTTCCAAGGTGGCTAAGGGAAAGAAAATGCCCGGTCAGTACGGAAATGTGCGGCAGACCACAAGAAACCTCGAAGTGGTCGATGTCCGCCCGGACCAGAACCTGATCCTTGTCAAGGGTGCGGTGCCCGGTCCGAAAAACGCGATCGTGGAGATCTGCAAGGCGAAAAAGTCGTAAATTCCGAAGGCTGCCAGGACGGCGTTTGGGTTCAACGATCAGGAAATGCCGTCATCATAAGCCGGATGCAATGCAAAGAGGGAGACCATGGCTGTCGTGGAAGTCAAAAATATACAGGGTGAGACCGTATCGGAGATCGACCTTTCTGAGGAGATCTTCAATGTCGAGGTCAAGCAGAGCGTACTGCACGAGGTGGTTCGGATGCAACTGGCCAACCGTCGCCGGGGAACGGCCAAAGTCAAGCGCCGCTCCGAGGTAAGGGGCAGCACCCAAAAGATGTTTCGTCAGAAAGGCACCGGGCGTGCACGCCGGGGTGACGTGAAAAGTCCGCTGCTCAGGGGCGGGGGCGTGATTTTCGGTCCCGAGCCGAGGGATTATTCATACAAGGTCCCCAAGAAAGTCCGCCGCCTGGCTTTGAAAATGGCCTTGTCGGCAAAGCTGAAGGACAATGAAATAATTGTGCTTGACGGATTTGTACTCGATCAGGTAAAGACAAAGGCCGTTGCTTCGACGCTTCAGCGCCTTGAACTGGAAAAACCGCTGATCGTGATTGATCAAAAGGATGCAACCCTGGAGCTGTCCTCCAGAAACATTCCGGGCGTCAAGGTGTTGCGGGTTGAAGGGCTCAATGTTTACGATATTTTGAACCACAAGACCCTGGTTTTGCTGGCACCGTCGATCAAGGGGATTGAAGGGAGATTGGCTGCATGAAAGACTATCATATCATATTAGGTCCGGTGGATACGGAAAAAACCAATATCGCTCGGGAAGAACTCAACCAGGTGGCCTTTGAGGTGGCGCCTGCCTCCAACCGGGTCCAGATCCGGAAGGCTGTTGAGTCGATCTTCAACGTCGAGGTTCGCTCGGTTCGGACCATGCGGGTCAAGGGGAAGTTCAAGCGGCGGGGCCGGATTCTGGGTAAACGCAAGGACTGGAAAAAAGCAATCGTGACACTGATGCCCGGCAGCCGGATCAAATTTTTTGAAGGTGCATAAGCGAAGGTGAAGACCAATGGCGACTAAAAAAGTAAAACCCACGTCACACGGACGCCGGTTTCAGACATATTCAACCTTTTCGGAGATTACAAAGAAAGAGCCGGAAAGGCAGCTGTTAAAGCCCATTAAGAAAACCGGCGGCAGAAATGCCAACGGCCGGATCACGGCCCGGCATCGGGGCGGCGGCACAAAACGGTTTTACCGGATCATTGATTTCAAGCGGGACAAGGATGGAGTGCCGGCAAAGGTGGCAGCCATCGAATATGATCCCAACCGGTCTGCCCGCATTGCCTTGCTGCACTACGCAGACGGTGAGAAACGATATATCCTGGCGCCCGCAAAACTTGTCGTGGGCCAGACCGTCATGTCCGGACCGCAGGCGGAAATCCGGCCGGGCAATTGCCTTCCCCTGAGCCATATCCCTCTGGGCACTCATGTTCACAACATCGAGCTGCGGACCGGCAGGGGAGGTCAGCTGGTGAAAAGCGCAGGCGGATTTGCCCAGCTCATGGCCAAGGAAGGTCGGTATGCAACCGTTAAACTTCCGTCCGGGGAAGTGCGGATGGTACTGGTGGCCAATCGCGCCACCATCGGCCAGATCGGCAATTCGGATCATTCCAATGTCTCCTTGGGCAAGGCCGGGCGCAAGCGTTATCTCGGTCGCCGGCCCCGGACCCGGGGTGTTGTCATGAATCCGGTGGACCATCCCATGGGCGGCGGGGAGGGCCGCTCCTCGGGCGGACGTCATCCCTGTTCTCCCTGGGGGATGCCGGCAAAGGGCTTTCGAACCCGGAAGCGCACCAAGCAGGGCGACCGGCTCATTGTCAAGAGGCGCAGGTAAGATGCGAATTGTTATCGCGCGTTATTCATACCCAGAACACTGTTGTAACAAGCAGGAGCAATTATGCCGCGTTCGTTAAAAAAAGGTCCCTATGTAGAACCCAAGCTTCACGGCAAGGTGGTTATTTCCCAGGAGGCCCGAAGCGCAAAAGTCATTAAGACCTGGTCCAGGCGATCGACCATTATTCCCGAAATGGTGGGACTGACCCTGGCGGTGCATAACGGAAAAAAATTCATCCCCGTTTTCGTGACCGAAAATATGGTCGGACACAAACTGGGCGAATTTTCGCCGACCCGGACCTTTTACGGGCATGCCGGGGACAAAAAATCCAAAATGAAGAAGTAGTCAATCGTTAAACGAATCGAGGATGCGGATATGGATGTGAAGGCGTCAGGCAAATACATGCGCATATCACCGCAAAAGGTGCGGAAGGTCATCGGGACCGTCAAGGGCCAGCCGGTGGAGTCCGGGCTTAACACGCTTAAGTTCATGCCGCAGAAAGCCGCGGGGATGGTGGAAAAGATCGTGCGCTCTGCAGTGGCCAACGCCGATCAGAATGCGGGCATAGATGTGGACCAACTGGTCATCAAGAACATCATTGTGGATGAAGGGCCCATGCTAAAGCGGTTTCGTCCCCGTGCGCGGGGTCGTGCGACACGGATATTAAAGCGTACTAGTCATATAACGGTCATCGTCGGCCAAGGCAGCGCATAAAAGGAGGTAGGTGGTTTGGGTCAGAAAGTCAATCCCATAGGCATGCGGCTGGGAATCAACCGCACCTGGAGTTCGCGGTGGTATGCGGACAAGGAATACGCCGGCTATATTTTCGAGGATCACAAGATTCGGCAGTTTTTAAAGAAAAAGCTGTACCACGCCGGTATTTCCAAGATCGAAATCGAACGGTCCTCCAAACGGATCAAGCTCCGCATTTATGCAGCGCGTCCCGGTATTGTTATCGGCAAAAAAGGCTCGGAGATCGAGGCTCTGAAAAAGGAGCTTGAAAAACTGGTTTCCGCAGAAGTCATGGTGGACATCCAGGAGGTGCGCAAGCCTGAGCTTGATGCCCAATTGGTGGCTGAAAATGTGGCTAATCAGCTTGTACGCCGGGTGGCTTTTCGCAGGGCAATGAAAAGATGCGTTTCCTCGGCCATGCGCTTTGGCGCCAAGGGGATTAAGATCATTTGCTCCGGCCGGCTCGGGGGTGCGGAAATGGCGCGCATTGAGTGGTACAAGGAAGGGCGGATCCCCTTGCACACGCTGCGTGCCGATATTGATTACGGGCTGGCTGTTGCTGAAACCACCTATGGCACCATTGGTGTCAAGGTCTACATATTCAAGGGTGAGATTCTGGCCGATGATCAGATACCGGCCGAGCGGCAGTAATTTACAGGAGTCTATACCATGCTGAGTCCCAAAAAGGTAAAATATAGAAAACGCCAGAAAGGCCGGATGAAGGGCAAGGCTGAGCGCGGTTCCAGCCTCAACTTCGGCGATTACGGTCTGCAGGCTGTTGAATGCGGAATGATCACCTCCCGTCAGATTGAAGCCGCACGTATTGCCATGACCCGCAAGGTCAAGCGCGGTGGTAAAATGTGGATCCGGATTTTTCCGGACAAGCCCATTACCAAAAAGCCGGCTGAAGTCCGGATGGGTAAAGGCAAGGGCGCACCCGAGGCATGGGTTGCGGTGATCAAGCCGGGGCGCATCCTTTACGAAATGGAGGGGGTTCCCCGTGAACTGGCATATGAGGCGCTTCGGCTGGCTGCGTACAAACTGCCGATTAAAACCAAAGTCGTCGAAAGGAGCCAGATCTGATGGAAGCCAAGGAAATTCGGGGGCTTAGCCCCGACGAACTCGACACCCGGCTCGAGGACCTGGTGCAGACCTATTTTAATCTGCGGTTCCAGCACAAGACCGGACAGCTCGAAAATCCCAGGCGCATCAATCAGGTCCGCCGCGACATAGCGCGGATCAAGACCATAAAGCGTCAGCAGGCGTTCACTAACAGATAGCGGTGATGATTGGCCAATGAATAAGACACGAGGGATGAAACAACAACTGGTGGGAACGGTTTTGAGCAACAAGATGGACAAAACCGTGACGGTACAGGTGGAACGGCTCGTACGCCATTCGGTGTATAAGAAATTTGTCCGGCGCAGGGCTCGTTATGCAGCCCATGATGAAAACAATACCTGCGGTATCGGGGATCGGGTGATGATTACGGAATCCAGACCGCTAAGCAAGCGCAAGCGCTGGCGCATCAGCCAGATCATCGAAAAAGCGGTTTGATCACAGGGGATAAAGAAAATGATCCAGGCGGAAACAAGATTGTCTGTTGCAGATAATTCCGGCGCAAAAGAGGTGTATTGCATCAAGGTCCTCGGCGGCAGCCGAAGACGGTACGCCCGCATCGGAGATATCATTGTGGTGTCGGTCAAAGAGGCCATACCCAATTCAAAGGTCAAAAAAGGCGATGTGTTAAAGGCCGTGGTGGTTCGCACCAAAAAGGAAACCCGTCGGCCTGACGGCTCCTATATCCGGTTTGACGATAATTCCGCAGTGCTGATCAATCAGCACCGGGAACCCGTTGGAACCCGTATTTTTGGGCCGGTGGCCCGCGAGCTTCGGGCACACCGGTTCATGAAAATCATTTCACTGGCACCGGAAGTTCTGTAACACAGCCTTATTTATCGATCCAATGGATAGAGTCAGGCCGGGAGGGAAACGGTTCATGGAAAAAATTAAGTGTCGCATCAAGAAAAATGACAAGGTCAAGGTCCTTGCCGGCAAGGATCGGGGAAAGATTCGCAACGTGCTCAGCGTGGACCGCAAACACAATCGTGTGATGGTGGAAAATGTCAACATGGTCAAGCGCCACCAGAAACCCGGGCCCCAGAGCCGCCAGGGCGGCATTATCGAGGGTGAGGCCCCCATTGACGCATCTAATGTGATGCTGATCTGTGCCAAATGTGCCAAGCCCACCCGAATCGGGAGCAAACGCCTGGAAGACGGCAAAAAGGTGCGGATCTGCAGTAAATGTAAAGAACATCTCGATGCCTAGCAGGTCATAACCGGAGGGTATTTCATGTCACTGAAAGAAGTATATCAAAACGAGGTCATTTCCGGGTTGCGGAAAACCTTTGAGTACAAAAATATTCACCAGGTCCCCAAGCTCGATAAGATCGTAATTAACATGGGGCTTGGAGAGGCCATTCAGAACATAAAAGTTCTGGATTCCGCTCAGGCCGAGCTCAAGGTGATCACCGGCCAGGCGCCCGTGGTGACCCGTGCCAAGAAGTCGGTGGCCGCCTTTAAGGTGCGCGAGGGCATGCCCATTGGCTGTATGGTCACCTTGCGCCAGCAGCGGATGTATGATTTCTATGAAAAACTGGTCAATATCGCCCTGCCGCGGGTCCGGGATTTCCGCGGGGTATCGGGCAAAGCGTTTGACGGTTTCGGCAATTATACCCTGGGCATCAAAGAGCAGATTATCTTTCCGGAAATAGAGTATGACAAGGTGGAATCCATCAAGGGGATGAATATTACCATTGTCACCACGGCCCAAACCAATCCGGAAGGAAAGGAGCTGCTTCGGCTCCTTGGGATGCCGTTTCGCAATTAATGGGGAAAACCGCACCCGGGCAGGTGGAGTTTTCACGGATCCGGATCCACGGATAAGGAGGAAGAAAGTTTGGCGAAAAAAGCGCTTCGCGAAAAGGCGATGAAACAACCCAAATTCAAGGTCAGGGCGTACAATCGTTGCCCGATTTGCGGACGGTCCAGGGCCTACATGCGCAAATTCGGCATCTGCCGCATCTGTTTTCGAAATATGGCCTCCGAAGGTCTGCTGCCGGGCGTGAAAAAATCAAGCTGGTAGGCGCCTGGAATCAAAGGCTGTGGCATGGAAGTAGGATCAGGGGAAAAGGACGGATTGTGAATTTCCATTATTTTATTTTGATAAAAAACGGAGTAGGCCATGTTGAGTGATCCACTTGCGGATATGTTGACCCGCATTCGAAACGCCGGCAAGGCAAAACACAAAAGTGTGGATATTCCCGGTGCCAACATCAAGGTCGCCATGGCGGACGTGATGAAACGGGAAGGCTACATTAAGAATTATAAGTTCATCAAGGACAATAAGCAGGGTTTTCTGCGGGTTTTTCTAAAATATGACGCCAATGACCGGCATGTGATTTATGGCCTGGAACGGGTCAGCAAGCCCAGCCGCCGGGTCTATGTCGCAAAAGATGAGATCCGGCCGGTGTTAAACGGCCTGGGCGTATCTGTTCTGTCGACCTCAAGGGGGATCATGACTGACAGACAGGCCAAAAAGGAAAATATCGGCGGGGAAGTTCTCTGCAATATCTGGTAGTCAAGGAGTCAAAAATGTCTCGCGTAGGCAAGAAACCGATACCCGTACCGGAAAAAACAAAACTGAGCTTTAACAGCGGCATGCTTACTGTGGAGGGGCCCAAGGGAACGCTTACCCGGCAAATTCATCCGGATGTGACCCTGGAACTCGGCGATGAGCAGGTTGTGGTGAGCGTGGCGCGCAATGATAAGAAAACCAAGTCGTTGTGGGGCACCACCCGGGCTCAGGTGGCCAACATGATCACCGGGGTGAGCAGCGGGTTTGTGCGGGTCCTGGAAATCAACGGCATTGGATACCGGGCCGAAATCAAGGGGAGCAATCTGGAATTGCATCTGGGGTATTCGCATCCCATTAATTTCCTGCTTCCCGAAGGCATTGACGCTGCGGTGGACAAATCAGCCATCCGGCTTTCCGGCATCGACAAGGAATTGCTTGGTTTTGCGGCATCTTCCATTCGGCAGATGCGTCCGCCCGAGCCTTACAAGGGCAAGGGTGTGAAGTATGCCGAAGAACAGATTCAGCGCAAAGCCGGCAAAACAGCGAAATAATCCTTTCATTATCTTCATGTACAACAGGGATTGGCGATTATGGGTTTGACACAAAAACGAGAGGCTATGCGCATCAAGCGGAAAAAACGAATCCGGCAGAAGGTGCAGGGTACGCCCCAGCGCCCGAGACTTACGGTTTTCCGCAGCGCCCGGCATATATATGCGCAAATCATTGATGATACCCGCGGTGAGACACTGGCTGCAGCTTCCACAATGGAAAAGCAGGTCCGGGATCAGGGCAAATATGAAAACAAGGTGGCAGCTGCCGATGAAATCGGCAAGCTCGTCGCCCAGCGGGCTTCAGGCAAAGGCATTACATCGGTGGTTTTTGACCGCAATGGCTATATGTACCATGGCCGGGTTCGGGCTGTGTCCGAGGCGGCGCGAAAAAACGGGTTGGATTTTTAATAAAGAGAATAAGGAGGCGATCCCTTGCTCAAGAAGGAAACAGACGAGAACTTGTTTATTGACAAGGTCGTTCATATCAGCCGCGTGGCCAAAGTTGTCAAGGGCGGCCGGCGGTTTAGCTTCAGCGCCATGGTCGTCGTTGGCGACGGACAGGGAAATGTGGGCTTCGGCCTTGGAAAGGCCCATGAAGTGCCCGAGGCCATCCGCAAAGGCGTTGAAAAAGCTAAGAAAAGCATGATAGCCGTGCCTCTGGAGGATGGAACGATTGCTTATTCGGTCAATGGCAGATTCGGTGCGGGATCGGTTTTTTTAAAGCCCGCGGGCAAGGGTACCGGCGTGATTGCCGGCGGTGCTGTCCGGGCGGTTTTGGAAGCCGTTGGGATTCGCAACATCCTGACCAAATGCATCGGTTCAAACAATCCGCACAATGCAGTCCGGGCTACCATGGACGGTCTTGCTCAGCTTCAGAGCAGGGATCAGGTGGCCAGCAAGCGCGGGATACAGGCAGAAGAACTTTCGATATAAGGAAATTTGGCAAATGGCCGACTTACTCAAAATCACCCTTGTTCGAAGCTATTATGGCCGCCCTGCCAAGCATCGCAAAATTTTGCAGGGCATGGGGCTGACCCGGATGCACAAAACAGTGGAACTGGTTGATACTCCTGCGATTCGTGGCATGGTCGGCAAGGTTTCGCACCTGGTTCGCGTGGAGGGACAATAATCATGAGATTGCATGAACTCATACCGGAAAAAAGCAGCACGAAAAACCGGAAACGACTCGGCCGGGGTGTGGCCTCTGGCACGGGAAAAACCGGGGGCAGAGGCACCAAGGGCCATAACAGCCGTTCCGGCGGCGGTGTGCGCCCGGGCTTTGAAGGCGGCCAGATGCCGCTTCAGCGGCGCCTGCCCAAGCGTGGGTTTTTAAATCCGTTTAGAAAAGATTATTCCGTGGTCAATGTCCGGGATCTGGGACGCTTTTCCGAAGGGGCTACCATTGACCGCGAAGCACTGATTTCAGCCGGCGTGATCAATGGAAAAAACAAGCCCGTCAAACTGCTGGGGCAGGGGGAGATCAGCGCTGCAGTCAATGTACGCGTGGCGGCTGTGAGCAAAAGCGCCAGAGAAAAGATCGAGGCTGCCGGCGGCAAAGTTGAGGTGGCATAAACATGGCTGTGACGGGTCCGGGCGTACAGAATATATTTAAGATACCGGAGCTCAAGCGCCGAATTCTGTTCACCCTGGCCCTGCTGGGGGTTTACAGAGTCGGTGTGCATATTCCAACACCGGGTGTTGACGGAGATTCCCTGGCAGCTTTTTTTGCCCAGCACCAGAATACTATCTTTGGTATTTTTGACATGTTTTCCGGCGGGGCCCTTGAGCGTCTTTCGGTTTTTGCCCTCGGGATTATGCCCTACATCAGCGCTTCGATTATCATTCAGCTGCTCACTGTTGTGATTCCGCATCTGGAACAGTTGAAAAAAGAAGGCGAGCAGGGAAAGAAAAAAATCACCCAGTACACACGCTATGGCACGGTGGCGCTGAGTTTGATCCAGGGATTTGGTATCAGCATCGGGCTGGAGAATATGACCTCGCCCGGAAATGCGCCTATTGTCATTGAGCCGGGCTGGTCTTTTCGTCTCATGACCATGATCACCCTGACCGCCGGAACCGCGTTTATCATGTGGCTCGGCGAGCAGATCAGTGAGCGCGGCATCGGAAACGGTATATCCCTGATTATTTTTGCCGGAATTGTTGCCCGCCTTCCGGCTGCCATCGGCAACACGTTTCGCATGATGACCACCGGTGAAATGGGGGTTTTTGGAGTTATCATCCTTTCGCTCCTCATGGTGGGGGTTGTGGCCTTTATCATCTTCATGGAAATGGGTCAGCGGCGCATACCGGTGCAATACGCCAAGCGGGTGGTCGGCCGTCGGATGTACGGCGGGCAGAGTACGCATCTGCCGCTAAAAATTAATACATCCGGAGTGATTCCGCCGATTTTTGCATCATCGTTGATTATGTTTCCCTCCACCCTGGCCAGTTTTTTTTCCGGGGTCCCCTGGATGGAGACTGTTTCCAACGCCCTGATGCCCGGTTCTTTAATTTATGAATTGATGTTTGTGGCCTTTATCTTCTTTTTCTGTTACTTTTACACCGCCATTGTCTTTAATCCTGCAGACGTGGCAGAGAATATGAAAAAGTACGGCGGCTATATTCCCGGCATACGACCCGGAAAGCGGACGGCCGATTATATTGACCGGGTTTTGACCCGCATCACCCTCGGAGGTGCCCTGTATGTGTCAGCTGTCTGCGTGCTGCCCTCGATTTTGATGACAAAGTTTAACGTCCCCTTTTATTTTGGCGGCACTGCGCTGCTGATTGTGGTTGGGGTTTCCATTGATACGGTCAGGCAGATCGAGTCGCACCTGATTACCAGGAATTACGAAGGATTTATGTCTCCGGCGGGCGCAAAGCGCAAGGGCCGGTAACAGCAGAAGCGGGGGATTTGCATGGCAAAAGAAGAAGCCATCAAGGTTCAGGGCAAGGTTATCGAAACCCTTCCCAATGCAATGTTTAAGGTGGAACTGGAAAACAAGCACATGATTCTTGCGCATCTGTCCGGTAAGATGCGGATGCATTTTATCAAGATTTTGCCCGGGGACAATGTGACTGTGGAGCTTTCCCCTTATGACCTGAGCCGGGGACGGATTACATACCGCACCAAGTAGCAGACGCGCCGGCGGCTGCGAACATGTTTACATGGATTGACAGGCAATGCACACGAGGAGCAATTATGAAAGTCAGAGCATCTGTAAAAAAGATATGCCGTAATTGCAAGATTATCAAGCGCAGGGGTACGGTCCGGGTGATTTGTATCAACAAGCGGCACAAACAGCGGCAGGGATAATAAGGAGGCGAGCACATTGGCACGTATTGCAGGAGTCGATTTACCGAAAAACAAACAGATACTCATCGGCCTGACCTACATTTACGGCATCGGCTACTCCACTTCCAGGGAGATTCTGTCCAGACTCGGCATTGACGAGAGCATCAAGACAGACAGCCTGACTGATTCGGACATCAACCAGATCCGCCGGATCATTGACAATGATTACAAGGTTGAAGGGGAGCTGCGCACTGAAATCTCTATGAACGTCAAGCGTCTCATGGATCTTGGCTGCTACCGGGGACTGCGGCATCGCAGGGGACTACCGGCGCACGGCCAGCGGACCTCGACCAATGCGCGAACCCGAAAGGGCCCGCGCCGGGCTGCAGTGAAGAAAAAGGGCGGAGTCAAGAAAAAGTAATTGAAATTTATGTAAAGGCGAGAACCGATGGCGAAACGAAAAGCAGTACGCACGAAAAAAAAGGCCAAAAAAAATATTGCAAGCGGTGTCGTGCATATCCATTCCACATTTAACAATACCCTTGTGACGATCACGGATCCGGGCGGCAATGTGATTTCCTGGTCGAGTGCCGGGATCAACGGCTTTAAGGGGTCGCGGAAAAGCACACCGTTTGCCGCCCAGCAGGCTTCTGAGGATGCGGCCAAAAAGGCCATGGAACACGGCATGAAAAACGTCGAGGTCTACGTAAAAGGCCCCGGGCCCGGCCGGGAATCAGCCCTTAAGGCATTGCAGGCCACTGGTCTGAATGTGGCCCTGATAAAGGACGTCACACCGGTGCCGCACAATGGCTGTAAGCCGCCCAAGCGTCGCAGGGTTTGACCGCCGCCCAATCGCTGAAACGTATTGCAGAAACAGCAAAGAGCTGTTTCTGCCTTCATTCGGAACTGAACCGACAAAACCGTTTGTTTCCCTTTCTCAGTTGGCGTAGGGCAAACGGTTCTTTCGATCGAATTATATATCTCATCCAAGGGAGGAAGCATTGTCACGATATCGTGGATCTGTATGTCGGATATGCCGCCGGGAGAACTTGAAACTTTATTTCAAGGGCGATCGGTGTTATTCGGATAAATGCGCCTTTGACCGGCGCAGTTATCCACCGGGACAGCATGGCCAGCGGCGCGGGGGAAAAATCTCCGACTATGGACTTCAGCTTCGGGAAAAACAAAAGGTCAAGCGGGCTTACGGCTTGTCGGAAAAACAGTTCCGGCTGTTTTTTGAGCGCTCCGAGCAGAAAAAAGGGGTTACCGGAACCAATCTGCTGGTGATGCTTGAATGTCGGTTGGACAACGTCGTTTATCGTTTGGGATTTGCCAGTTCCCGGGTCCAGGGCCGTCAGTTGGTCAAGCACAATCATTTCCTCATCAACGGCCGGAAGGTCAATATTCCTTCTTACCAGGTCAAACCCGGAGACGTGGTTGAAATCCGGGAAAAGAGCCGCAGTGTGGCAGCTATCAACGAGGCCATCGAGTCCATGGTGCGCCGGGGCATGCCCCAGTGGCTGGAGCTGGATAAGGAGGCGTTGAAAGGCAGCGTTAAAACCTTGCCGGTTCGCGACGATATCACCATGCCGATCCAGGAAAATCAGATTATTGAGTTTTACTCCAAGTAAACTTTGGAAATTCCGGCATACCGAGCTTCAAGAGCCGTTGCCGGTCTGATGCAGGACAACTGAAATCTGATTTGGTGCGACTCCTGACTACCCGGAACCAAGGCGGATGGATATCAAACAGGTGGGAGAGTGAAAATGCCCTTGAACGAATTGACATATATGAACTGGCGGGACATGATCCGGCCCGGCAGGGTTGAGATCGACCAGCAGACAGCCACCTATGGCAAGTTTGTCTGGGAGCCGCTGGAGAGGGGATTTGGCATCACCATTGGCAACTCCCTGAGGCGGATCATACTTTCGTCGCTTTACGGCGCTGCCATCACTTCGGTCAAGATCGAAGGGGTGATGCACGAATACAGCGCTGTTCCCGGGGTTTTGGAAGATGTTTCGGAAATCATGCTAAATCTCAAAAAGGTTCGGGTGAAAACCGATGATGCCGAACTCAGGACCATGACAGTGGAAGCCCAGGGCGAGCGGACCGTTACGGCCGCCGATATCGTCAGCGGAGACGGCCGGGTTGAAGTGTTGAATCCGGCGCAACATATCGCCACGCTGACCTCGGAAGGCAACCTGCAGATGACCCTGACGGTACAGGCCGGCAAGAGCTATTCCCTGGCCGAGGCCAATCGGGACCCGGAGGCACCTGTTGGCACATTGCCCATTGATGCGATCTTCTCACCCATTTACCGGGTCAATTACCTGGTGGGCAACGCCCGGGTGGGACAGCGGACCGATTATGACAAGCTGACAATGGAAATCTGGACCGACGGATCGGTCAAGCCCATGGATGCCATTGCTTATGCGGCCAAGATCTTAAAAGAACAAATGCATTCATTCATTAACTTTGATGAAGATCAGGAACCTGCGCCTCCGGATGAATCCCAGGAGGAATCCACGCCGCAGTTCAACCCGAACCTGTATCTGGACGTGGATGAGCTTGAGCTTTCCGTTCGAAGCGCCAATTGCCTGAGAAATGCCAATATCCGGAAAATTTACCAATTGGTCCAGAAGACCGAAAATGAGATGCTGAAAACCAAAAATTTCGGCCGCAAATCCCTAAACGAGATTAAGGAACTGTTGTCCGAGATGGGGCTGTCGCTGGGTATGAAACTGGAAGGATTTGTGCCCCCGGACGATGACCAGGATCAGAAAGAGGAATAAGATAGCCATGCGACACAAAAAAAGCGGAGTCAAATTAAATCGCACCAGCAGCCATCGCCAGGCCATGTTTCGCAACATGGTCACCTCCCTGCTCAAGCACGACCGGATTAAAACCACGGATGCCAAGGCCAAGGAGCTTCGCCGGTGGGCGGACCATATCATCACCCTTGCCAAGCGGGGAGATTTGCATGCCAGGCGCCAGGCCCTTTCCATCGTACGGGAAAAGGCCGTGGTACACCAAATTTTTGCCGAAGCGCCCGAGCGTTTCGGTGATATCAACGGCGGTTACACCCGGGTGGTGAAACTCGGCTGCCGGCCCGGAGATGCCGCACCGGTATCGATGGTGGAACTTACCGGCGAAAAGCCTGAGGCGGCTTCCCGGTAAACATTGCGCCGGACTTCCCCGGACTCCCCATGATGTCGTCAGGCAGTTGAATCCGGATTCAATAATTGTGGCCCCGGTTTAACATTTGGTTAAACCGGGGTTTTTGTTTTGTTCGGATTTCCAGTGTCCCTTCATGAATCCGGATCCTGGCAGCCCCGTGCCTGTCTGTGCGCAAAATTTTTATATTTCGGTTTTCATACCGATTCAGTACTGATTGCGACGGCATTTGATACCGCCCCTCCCTTACTGGAATAATAACAGTTTCCGGCCCCACGGCATCGAGGAACCCTGATGTTGAGGATGTTTTGCTGCCGTGATGAGGGGCGATCAATATATCGGCCTCTGCCTTTTCTCCGGCTTGTTCGAGCACCAAGCCTTCTGCGCAGGCCTCAATGTCGCCGGGAAACAGTATGGCTTTCCCATGGTATCTTACGCGTACCACCAGGGCGCAGTTGTTGGCGCCGCTGCAAGGTGCACAGGCAATTTCGGCATCAGGATGCGGGAAAAGGATCTCAAATCGTGCCCCGTGGATTTTCCTGCCGGCATTGACACGATCCAGGGGTGGATGGAAAATTTGTTTTTTGTCTATGATTTCTTGAAATTTTTTGTATCCGCTGGTATCCGCACTGATGTGGGTGCTGAGGACTTCATGGATCTGGAAATGGTTTAAAATGTAGAGCAGTCCGTTTAAGTGGTCTGAATCCGGGTGGGACAATACCACCGTATCAATGGTCCCGATTTTGCGCTGCCGCAGGTACGGCGCCAGAATCCGGGCGCCCACGTCAAACACGGAATTATCTGAAAACCCGCCCCCGTCAATGAGCATGGTATAACCCCCTGGAAATTCCACTAGGGAGGCATGGCCCTGGCCCACGTCCAGCACCGTGACCCGCAGATCCGAATGCCAGAGTCGTTTGTGAATCCAGTATCCGGCATCTGCAGCAGATACCAGAAAAATCGGGACAAGTCCAATGGCCGCCAATTTCCGGATTCCCGGGGTTTCCCCCCGCCATATCAGCCCCAATCCGGCGAGCAGTCCGTATGCGCAGATAACTTCCGGCACTGTCGGGGAAAAGGTCTCAAAGGCGCCTACCGGAGAATTTGCAATCATTTTTATCAATGATATAGCCGGACCCAGCAGCCAGTGGGCGCAAGTCAGCATCCACCAAGCCAAGGTGCCGGAAACCAGGAAAATCAATGCGCCGGCCAGGCCCAGGGGCACCACCATGAATCCAATCCAGGGCACCAGGACCAGATTGGCAATTACTCCCAAAACCGAGGCCTGTTGAAAATGATGCATTACAAGGGGCAGTGTGCCGGCAATGGCGAAAACCGAAATCAACATAAAATTTTTGATTCGGCCAATAAGCCGGGGGACTGTTTTTTCAAGGCCTGCACTGGGTTTGAAAAACAAGTGGATTCCGTAAAAAATGGCGGATACGGCGGCAAAGGAAAGCTGAAAGGAGACGGAAAAAAGGCTGGGCGGGTGAATAATGCAGATGATAAAAGCCGCTATCGCAAGGGTGTTGATGCGATGGTAAGGCGCAGCCCGGGCGATGGCCGTAAGAAAGATCGCGATCATGACAACGGCCCGCTGGGTGGATGGTGAAAATCCTGAAAGCATTGCATAGCAGATCACAGGCACCAGTGTCAGCATTGCGGCAATCTTGAAGGCCCGGCCGGTGTAAAGAAAAATCCGGAAACGGCTGATTATCCATGTAAACCCCATGAATGCACAGACAGAAATGATTCCCATGTGGAGACCGGATATGGCCAGCAGGTGACTGACTCCAGCCCGGTTAAAGGCTTCCTGCAATTCAGGAGAAATCCTGTGGCGTTTGCCCAGCACAAGGGCGGCGAGCACGGCCCCGGCATCATCGGCGCCAATGCTTGCAATTGTTTCATTCAGCCGGATTCTCAACCCGTGTATTTGATTTTGAAAACCGGGTTTTTGTGTGGAAGGCGGCGCTTTCTTCACCCGTTTTCCGCTTGTATATACCCCAGCCCAGATGTTTTTGTCAGCCATGTACTGCCTGTAGTCAAATCCACCTGGATTGTTGAAATTTTTAAACATGCGGATTATGGCCCGGAACCGGACACGATCACCCGGAAATAACTCCGGGGTTTTACCGTAGAAAGCCGCCTGAATGCGGCCGGCAGGTTGGTAAAGCTCGTTTTTTTCACCAGAGATTTCCAATTGATCCAGTACGCACCGGGTGCGGAAGGACTCGATCCGTGGCGGACCGGTAATTGTGCCGCAAATTTCCATGTAGCCTGAATCAAAAAGGGGCTTTGTTTCAGGTGGGGGAAAGAAAGGAATCTGCCAGGAGGCAATGGAAACCACGCCAAGGGCGAAAAATAGTAAAAGGGGGCAAAGGCGCGCTGGTTTTTGACAAGTCAGCCGCCGCGTCAGGTAAAATCCGGCTGTTGCAGCGGTAACCCAGGCTCCGGTGAACAAAAAGGGCAAGGCAGTCAGACGGCCGACGATCAGGCCGGCCATGAAGGCAAACAGCAGGGGGGTCAGGGGCAGGCGGTAGAAATGATCGGCTTGTAAATCCCGTCCTGCCATGGGATGCTAATTTTCCGGTCCTGTCCGGCCGGATGCCGGCTCCGTGCAGGAGCCACCGGCGGTTTTGGGGTTTTGTTGGACCCGTTCAATGTCTGCCCCGAGGCTTCGGAATTTGTCCTCAAGGGCGGCATAGCCCCGGTCCAGATGATAAACCCGGCTGATGCGGGTGGTGCCTTCGGCCACCAGTCCAGCAAGAACCAAGCAGGCGCTTGCGCGCAAATCAGAGGCCATCACCTGGGCCCCGGACAGGCGGGCAGCTCCGCGGACCATTGCATGGTTGCCGGATACCTGGATATCGGCGCCCATGCGCTGGAGTTCCAGAACGTGGATGAAGCGGTTTTCAAAAATGGTTTCCGATATCATGCTCAGGCCGTTGGCAATGCACATCAGCACCATGAACTGGGCCTGCATGTCCGTTGGGAAGCCGGGATAGGGAAGGGTTTTGATATCCACGCTGGTAACCGGGCGGCGCCCTGTGACCCTGATGGCCCCGTCGCTGGTGTCCACCTCTGTTCCGGTTTTTTTGAGCTTGGCCATCACGGCTTTCAGATGTCGGGCATCTGCGTCTAAAATCCGGATGCAGCCGCCTGTCAGGGCGGCTGCCACCATGTAGGTGCCCGTCTCGATTCGATCGGGAATCACGCGGACAGTGGCCGGATAAAGCCTGTCCACCCCGTCAATAGTTATGGTGGACGTGCCTGCGCCCGATACCCGGGCGCCCATGGCATTTAACATGTCTGCCAGGGCCGAGACCTCGGGTTCCTTTGCGGCGTTTCGCAAAACCGTGGTTCCCTTTGCCAGCACAGCCGCCATCATGAGATTTTCAGTGCCGGTCACCGTGGGCACGTCAAAAAAGATTTCACTGCCGGTCAAAGATTTCGCTTCAGCCTGGACATAGCCGTGTTCCAGGGTGATGCGGGCCCCGAGCCTCGAAAAACCTTCCAGGTGCATGTTAATGGGCCGGGCGCCAATGGCGCATCCCCCGGGCAGAGACACCCGTGCCCGGCCAAGCCTTGCCAGCAGGGGGCCGAGGACCAGGACAGAGGCGCGCATCTTGCGCACCAGTTCGTAGGGAGCCTCCACATCATTGAGGCCGGTGGTATCCACAATCAGCCCTTCCGGGGTTTCGGTGATTTCCGCACCAATGGTGCAAAGCAGCTGGCGGATGCTTTCAATGTCTTTTAAATCCGGAACATTGGTAAAGCAAAACTGCCCCACGGTCAGAAGGGAGGCGGCAAGCATGGGAAGGGCTGCGTTTTTGGCCCCGCTGATTTCCACATCCCCATTTAGGCTGCGGCCTCCCTGGATTACGATTTCATCCAACGCAAAAGCTCCTTTTGAAAGGATATAAAAAAAGCGCCGCACACCCGCTTTATTCCGGCAAACAGGGCGAGTGCGGCGCTTTTTTGTGAAAATTCCGCCCCGGAAAAAGCTGGTCAGGGCGTTGAAATACTTTTAATGATGCCCGTGGCCGCCTTCTCCTGCCTCGTCTGCCGCGGTATCAATCAGTGATTTAATAATGCAGTAAGTCATGCCGGCGCCGATGATGCTCAGGGCATACCACAGGCCGCCCATGAAGACCAGATGTGAAATATCCCATACCCATTCAAATGCAAACGGAAACATAATATTTGGCTCCTTTTGTTATCGGTGCGGCTACTGGCCCGGGTTGAGTTCTTTTTCGTGTGGAAACACCGGCAGATACCGGTACGCCAGGGAGATCAGGATGGCCCCGTATGCCACGGGCAGGATGGTTGTGGCCACTTCCTGCCATGTGGGTATGTACATGTACCAGTCCTGGAAGGGCAGAAGCGGTGCAGCCATGACCTGGAGCACCATGACCCAGCGGTTGATGCAGACGCCCAGCACCGCCAGGATGGCGGCGGTCACCAGCAGGGATTTGTTTTCCCGCCACTTGCGGGTGATTAAAATCACGGCCGGCACAATGCCGCAGATCACCAGTTCGGCAATGAGAATCCAGATCCCGTATATTGGATTGTTGGAGTAAAAATCCATGAGAGAAAAGCCCTTGGAAGGGGCTGTCACAGCCGCCCAGTACCAGGTATCGGCTATCTTGACAATCATGTAGGTCAGAAGCATCCATCCCGAGATCTTGGCAAGGAGTTGAAATGCCTCCGGCCGGACCAGTTTCTTTTGGGTGATTTTTTCGGTCAGCCATGTGACCAGCATGGTAAAGCAGGGACCCACTGCCGCAGCCGACCAGGTAAACAGGAAAAATGTCCAGGGCCAGATCAGCAGGCCCTCGCGATAGGCAAAGGGCCGGGCGTAGAGCACGCCGGCGACACCGCCCAGAGAGCCCTGATGGAAAAACGACAGGAAAACGCCTGTGGCCGCAAACACGGCCATGACTTCATGCAGGTTGTGGCTTAAGTGATGCAGGAAGGGGATTCGGTCAAGTTTGGGATTTTCCAGCACCAGGGGGATAAACTCAATGGTGAGTACGGCAAAATAGCACGACAGGCAGAAGGCCACCTCGGTGAGCATGGAATGCACATTGGCATGCCAGAAAATAAACCATCCACGCAAAGGCTGGCCAATGTCGAGGGCCAGGATCAGCAGCGCCGAACTGTAGCAGATAAACCCGATAATCACGGCATAATTGATAATGCTCTTGAGTTCCTTTTTGCCGATGATATAGGTCAGAAAACCAGAAAAAAAGGCGCCGCCGCCCAGGGCGATTACCGCCAAGTCCGCCCAGATCCATAAGGCAAAACCATAGGCGTCATTCATCCCGGTTTGGTTTAAGCCCTTGTACCATATCAAAAACATGGCATAGACGCCCCACAAAAGTACGGCGCCGACTACTGCCAGCCACAGTGTAAATTGTCTGGTGGGGCATCGTTTCACACCTTCGGGAATCGCTGGTGTCGTCATGATCAGTTAACTCCTTGGTGTTTTGTAAAAATTAATGGGTTGCCGCTGCCTTGCGGGCTTTTTCCCGGATCTGCTCGGGGTTTTCACCTTCCAGGTAGTTGTCTGCAACCCGCCGGACCCAGCTTTTTGAACTCAGGTAATAAACTTTTGGATTGGTGTTGAGCCGTTCCAGCAGGCGAAAGGCGTTTTTGTTCCGGCTCAGACTGTAGACCGCATGATCCGGATTGTGCAGGTCCCCAAAAGTGATGGCATTGGTGGGGCAGGCCAGGGCGCAGGCGGTCTGGTATTCATCTTCATGCAGCTCCTCTCTGCCCTCCACATACGCTTTGTCACGGGCCTTCTGGTACCGGTGGTAGCAAAAAGAGCATTTCTCCACCACACCCCGCATGCGGGCGGATACATCCGGATTGAGGTACTTTTCCATGTCCGCCGGCCATTTGGGGTCCCACCAATTGAATTTCCGGGCATGATAGGGGCAGGCAGCCATGCAGTAGCGGCAGCCGAAGCACCGGGTATAGATCTGGCTGACAATGCCGGTGGGATAGTCATAGTCTGTGGCCACCGCCGGGCAGACCGATACGCAGGGAGAATGGCCCTGCATGTGCTGGCCGTCACACTGCATGCAGGGCATTGGAATGTAGCAGACCTGTGTGTCCGGAAACGGCTTGCCATTGTCCACCTTCATTACCCGGATCCAGTTGAGACTCCGCATCTTGTCGGATTCATCCTGTCTGAACGGTACGTTGTTTTCAGCATAACAGGCCACCATGCAGGCACCACATCCGGTGCATTTGTCCAGATCAATGACCATCCCGTATCGTTTTGTCTTGGTATGTTGGGGTTGCTGTGTCATCAAAAGACCTCATTATCGGGTTATATGTCAAGGATGATGGCGATATCAGGCTTTGGCAATCGCGGCTCTGGCCCCCCATGCGGCATTGAGTCCCGAGGCGGGGTCGGCTGCCGGTGCAATCAGGCCGTAGACATTGACACCCTTGCCGGCGATGTAGTCGCTGAACCCGGTGCGTCCAAGGCCGGCGGGCATGGCCACCAGACCCGGCATGATGCCTTCAAACAGGTTGACCCGAACCTGGGCACTGCCTGCGGGGGTTTTAACCGTGGCCTTATCCCCCTGGGACAGGTTGTATTCAGAGGCGGTTTCAGGGTTGATCTCCACAAACACATCCTGCTGATAAATAACGTCTTCGTCCACGGTTTTGGTCATAAACGGCGTGTTGGCCACAGCACCGCCGGAGATGCGCATGGTTGAATACGGCACCAGCAAAAGCGGCAGATCCTTGGGGTCCCCGGGCAGGGAAATGGCTTGAACTTCCGGTTTTTGATTTTTGCTGCCCGGGTTTTGCAACCCGGTTCCGGCAAGGAATTCAAAGCGCTGGGAAGATGTTTGGAAAAGTTTTTCCAGGGAGTTGTCCCGGGACGCGGCATCTGTCCAGTAACCCTGTTTCTCAAGGGTCTTCCACTGCTCCGAGAGGGTTTTTTTCAAAAAGTCCTCGTTATTTTTCCAGGGAAAGGCGTTTTCCATGAATCCGCCGAGGTTTTTGGCGACTTGAATGATCACATCCCCGGTGTGCCGGGTGTCATAGGCCGGCTTGACCACCGGCCGGGCCAGGCTGATGACGGTTTCAGTCATGCCCGCGGGTGTGGGCACGTCCTGGTAGGATTCCAGAAAATGGGGATGGGGCAGCAAAAGGTCCGCCTGCTCTGCGGTTTCGTCCATAAAGGTGGAGAAACTCACGATAAATGGTATTTTTTCAAATGCCTTTTTTGCGGCCTGAGTGTCGGCCAGGGTATAGAGCGGGTTGCCGCCTGTCACAATCAGGGCCTGGACCGGAGAGTCACCTTTTGCCGAATTGATTGCTTCAGGCAGCCGGTTTGGCAGGTGGCGCGTATGGGAAAACGGTTCTGTTCCCGCACCGTCGATCCGGGGCTGCTGGTTGCCGGCAGAGGCTGTCTTGTCGATTTTCATTTCCGTCCAGCTCAGGTAATCAGGCTCGTCAATGACAAACACGCCGCCGGGTTTCTGGAAGTTACCGGCCAAGGCATTTAATGCAAAAACTGCAAGGGCCTGATCCAGGCTGGCTGCGGCAGGGCCGCCAAACCCGCTGACAGCCAGGGGCCGGCGTGCGCGGGCAAAGGAGCGGGCCAGAGATTCAATGGTTTTTTCCGGCAATCCCGTTGTTTTTGTAATCTTGTTGGGAGAATAGTCCTTAACCAGGGTGCGGTATCCGGGCAGGGTTTTTCCGTCCTCATCCTCCCGGTCTTCAAATGCAAACCCGTGGTTGTCAATAAATGCTTTGTTATATAGTCTGTCACGGACCATCACATGGCCGATTCCAAGGGCCAGGGCGGTTTCGGATCCGGGTTTGGCGGGTACCCACTGGGAGGCTTTGGCCGCGGTATCCGATAATCTGGCTTCGATCTGCACCAGCCGTGTTTTTTCATCCATCTTTCCGAAAGCCGACATCATCTGTCCGGCTGCATCACAGCCGTCCATTAGGGCGGATCCGAAGCTGAGGATAAAGTCGGATTCCTTGAAATCGTAACCGATGGTGCCCTGTCGGCCGCAGCACAGATACAGCGCCAGTTCCTGGGCGTCTTGAGACGACGGGGTGCGGATGAAATTGGGTGATCCGTACGCCCGTAAAAATCGGTCCAGCAGGTATGCAAGGGAGTTGCGGTCCGTATCCGAAATGCATGCCACGGTATGGGGTTTGCCCCGGGTCCGCAGCTCGGCCAGTTTTTCAGTGACCGTCTTGATGGCTTCGTCCCAGGAGATTTTTTCCCATTTGCCCTGACCGCGTTCACCGGACCGTTTCATGGGGCCCTGAATTCTGGATGGGCCGTAGAGGTGCTGGGTTGCTGAAATGGCCCTTGGACAGAGGCTGCCGCTGTTGACCGGGTGATCGGGCTGGCCTTCGATTTTAATGGCCCGGTCGCCGATGGTGCGGACTGTTATACCGCATCCGCCCGGACACTGGGTGCAGACCGATTTCACGAATTTGCTCGGGCCGTCTTCTGGCACCGGCGCCCAGGGCCAGTTCTGGGACCAGATGGCGATGTCGTCGGTTAGTTTCCATGGCACCGGGGTCAATGTTGTCCCCACGGCTCCGCCGATGACGAGCGACAAAAAACATCTGCGATCGATTTTCATGAATCTACCCCTTGTCTGTATATCCACATCGCGTCTGTGAGATTGGTGTTTCCCGCAAAATCTATTTATGACACTGGAAGCAGTCGCCTTTGCTGCCGGTTTCTTTCAGGTGACATTCAGCGCAGTCGTTCATTTTCTGGCGGCGGCCGTGTTCGGCCTCGCCCAGGCGCAGCATGCTTTTGCCCCAGATGTCTCGGCTGTATCCGGTAAGCCGGTTTTCCTGGTATTCGCGCAGTGAATCAGATTCGCCGATATCCCCGTGGCAGGTGGCGCACTCCATATCCGCGCCTCTGACATGGGCGGCATGGGAGAAAAACACACAGGGCGGCTGCTCGGCATAAATCAGCCAGGGTACTTCCTTGTCCTCATTGACATATTCTTCGACAAGTTTCTGCTCGTCCGGATCATCCGTCATGGGATAGCTGTGGCAGTCTTTGCATTCAGCAAGGCTTGGAGCGCCGGAGAAGCTTCCGTCATCCCGGAAAAAATGGCAGGACTCGCAGGAGCCTAACTGCTCCATATGGACCTGGTGGCTGAAATCGATGGGCTGTTGCTTGGTGGAATACAGCAGTTTTGGAAAGGCGACCCATCCCGAGATGATGCTTGCGACCAATCCGATCATGAAGAAAACAAATACCACCCAGCCGGAGGAGCGGTTGCCGGCGGCGGCCGTTTGGTTGTCCGATTGTGTGCTCATGGGGACTCCGTCAAAACTGTTTGGGGTTCATCGGAAAATGGACAATACCACTCTTTCTTATAATGGATATATGTAAAGATCCGGAACAGATTTGATCAAGACAAATCCAATATCGGGTTTGAGCAAAATTGTCAATGAAAATAGCAAATGCGTTCTGCGTGCAGGCAATACCTGGCTTATTGGTAGCTGTGCAGCCCGGGCAGCAGATTGACCCCGAAGTAGGTAAACAAAACAGCCACAAACCCTATACACGAAAGATAAGCGATGCGCCTTCCCTCCCATCCCCGCATGAACCGGGCATGCAGCAAAGTGGCATAGATCAGCCAGGTAATCAGCGACCATGTTTCCTTGGGATCCCAGCCCCAGTAACGGCCCCAGGCCTGATCCGCCCAGATGGCGCCGGTGATAATGCCCACGGACAGAAACAAAAAACCAAAGGCGATCATCTGGTGAGTCAGCTCATCCATTGTCTCCACGTCCGGAAATCGTCCCACGGTTCCGGTATCCGGGCTGGCAGAAGCCGATTTGATCAAATACATGATGCTAATACCGCAGGCAATGGCAAATGCGGCATATCCCAGAAAGCAGGTGATGACATGGGCAATGAGCCAGTTGCTCTGCAGGGCTGGAATCAGGGGCTGGATCTGGCTGTCCACCGAGGGCAGCGAGGCATAGGCCATGGCCAGAAACGGGACAATGGAGGCAAATGCGCCCACGGTGCGGACCTTGTAACGATATTCCACCACCAGATAGATCACGGCAATGCAAAGGGCAAAAAACACCAGGGACTCATATAGGTTGGACAAGGGTACATAGCCGTAGCCCATCTGGTGGGATTCCGCCCATCTGAGCACAAAGCCTGCGGCATTGCCTGCGGCCGCGGCGATCAGCACCCCTGTGGCCGTTTTTCCCGGCAGGGATTTTTTAAATATCCAGGCGGCAACATAGAGAATAAATGCCAGGCCATATATAAAAGTGACAATGGTAAATATGGTTTCGCTGTTTGGCATGGTTTGTCCTGTGCAGTATTTGACCGTTTGGCACTCGGTTATCCCGTCGTGCGTTGGTTTGTTTGTTTTTGAAGCTTTGCAGCCAGGCGCCGCACTGCAGTTTTGATGCCGGGCCGCTTGCGCTCAGAGATGCCCCCAACTGCAACCCGGACACCGGCGTCACTGTCCTGAACCTCAATGCCGATTTTCTGCTGAAACATAAAAAATGTTACGTAACAGGCCAGAATCATCAGGGCGAAACTGATATATACCAGCGGAACCCCCGGATCCCGGGTCACCTGAAGGCCGGTGTAGTAGGTATACTCCACGTCTTCAATGGATATGGCATAATCTCCTTCCCGCATCCGGTCGAATTTGGGATAGTTCACTGGCAGCAGCACCGGCCGCTGCTCTCCGGATGACGTATTCAGACTTGCCAGAAACGCCGGGCCCACATTATGGCCCCTGAAGGCAAAATTGCCGGAAAAATCCTCCACAGTCAATTCCCCCTTACCTGCGGGAAGATCCACTGTTTCTCCCATGGCTCCCTGTTTTTCAAATCGCATCCCGGACTCGGTGTCGGTAAATACCACTGTAAATTTTTCAGCGGCGTTTTGCCCGTAGGAGGACTGGAAAATATTGATGCCCTTGTAGCGGAGCGGATCATTGACCCGCAGGCGGTGTGTTTCAACCTCTTTTTCGTTTTCCACGATGGCGATGTCTGAGCGGTATTCCTTTGGCCGGCCGGAGGGGTAGTGGGAAACCGCAAAATCATCGCACCGCACGGAAAAATCCAGCTGCCGGGTCTCATCGGAATTGCGCAGGGTGATGGTCCGGCGGGTCTCACCCTCGGGTACGTTCATCATCCCCTCAAATCCGAATAAAGATCCAATCAGTCCTCCGATGACCAGCAGGACCACGCTCAGGTGAACGCCGTAAACCCCCAGACGGGTCCACCGGCCCCTTTCCCCGAAGATCCACCAGGAATCGTTCTCCTGCCGGGTCTGCACGTGGGAATAGCGTTTTTGCATGTATTGTTCGATGACGTCTTTCAAGTCCCCGGCCGGGGTGTCTGGCACTTGCCACTCGATGCGGCCGGCGGCCTTTTTAAACCGGTCAGGGTTGAAATGGGTTTTTTTGGGGAAAATGACTTTCCAGGTGGCTTTGAGCCTGCGCACCGAGCAGACCACCAGATTGATGACAAGCAGGCACAACAGCAGCCTGAACCACCAGGACTGGTACATGTTAAAGATGCTGAGCGCATCGAGCACAGAATAAAGATCCGGCCCGAACTTGCGGGCGTATACGGACGGATCCGCGTTCTGGGGAATGACCGTGCCGATAATGGATGTGACTGCCAAGCTTAGCAGCAGCACCACAGAAAGCCGCACTGAGGCGAAAAAATCCCAGATCCGGTCCATGAAGGCGGCCTGGGGGGTTGATGCGTTTTTTCGGTTGTTCATAAAAGGCCCTTTGCAAAGATTGAATCAAGCGCTTGTCCGGATGTAACAGGAGCATGAAGGATTTGCTGCGCGCCGGTTTGCCCCCTCATACCAGATCCGGCCGTCCCAGGCAATAGTGATCGGAAAGCCGCCGGCATTTTTTTATCCGCCTGCAAGCCGGGCCTTGTCGACTGCTTTTGTCATCCGGGCGCTTATCAAATCGGTTTTTTGAGATGGCCGATACCTTGCCAGTCCAAACCCAGAAGACCGGCTGCTGCCCGGTCCACGGCCACCGGGTCAAACCCGGCGATGAGTTTTCCAACCGGCGGATCGCACTGCCGCCCGCCCAGGTGGGAGTCGGCCATGCCCACCGAGGCGTCAACCAGACTCAGATCCGGCTGCCGGTAGCGGTTTAAATCCGCAATGGCCTCCTGGAGCCGGCTGTGCAAAGCGGCCTTGTTCCATGCCCCGCCGCCGGAATAATGCGACGGCGGGGCAAATCCCATCATGTTTTTCAGCGTTCCGGTCATCTTCGCAAGAGTGTGGACCTTTAACACGGGAACAGAGATGATAAAACAGGACAAGGCGATCTCCGGCATCCAGAACTCGGGCAGGCGCCGGCAGGCCGGGTTTTTCATCTTTTTTAAGTCTTCGGTGTTTAAGTCGGCCAGCCGGATTTGTTTGCGTGCAGCCAGCCGGGTATATCCCAGAGTCTCAAAAACGGCCATGGTGTCACAGGACGGATCTCCGGTGCCTTCGGCAATGATGATTTCAGCATCCGGATTGCAGGCACGCACGACATCGATAATCGCCTCGCAGCACATGGGCGATGTGGTCACCGGAAACGGGCTTTTGGTCACAAGGTTGGGCTTGATCAGGATCCGGTCCTGGCCGGCCAGTACAGGGTTTGCCCCAACCCGGGCAAGGGCTTCGGCCATGGAATTGCCATATGTGGTAAAGTCAACAATTGCCGTTGTCATTATTGGTCATCCGGTTCGGGCGGTCCGTTGTCTGCATCCCCGGGTTCCGGAAGGATACGGATATCGGCCGCATGCGCCGGTTTTAGCCATTTCCTGGCCGTCTGATTGATTTCCTCGACGGTGATGCAGGTATAATCCTCGAGCAGGGTGCGGCTCCACTGAAGCTGTTCCGGGTGGCGTCCTGCGCCCTTGAGTACGGTGTGCAGCCAGTACTCATTGGTTTTGATCTGTTCGCGAATCTGGGTAAAAGTCGGTTCCAGGGCGCGCTTTAATTCATCTTCAGTAGCTCCGTTTGCCTGGAGTTCGGCGGCAATCCCGTCCATGGCTTGCTCAACGGTATCCATTTCGTCGGGATCAATGACCGCATAACCGGTAAGCAGGCCGTAATCCGGATATGCCCGGCTCGGGGAGTGGCCGGCGCCCTGGGCATAAGAGGCCCCGAGTTTTTCCCGGATCCGGATGCGCATCCGGTCGGAGACAATATCGGCAAGCACAGACAGCCGCCGGGCCTGATGAATGTCCCAGATATGGGTGGTGGGATAGGCGGTCACGAGAAGCGCCTTGGAGATGCGTGTGGGCACGGAAAACTCAATCTCTTGGTTTTTGGGAAACTCAGGGGTGCTGACAGGTGCAGACTCCCGGAAATCCCTTCTTTGGGGCAGGGATCCGAAATAGGTGCTTGCCGCGTCAATGACGGCATCTTCGTCAATGTCGCCCACCACTGCGATTTCAAGGGGCCCTTTGGTCAGAGCCGGGGTGATCCAGTTGCGGATATCGCCCAGGTCGACCTGTTCAACGGACTCCGGGTCCGGGAATCCGAACCGGCAATCTCCGCCGGCCAGAAATTTTTGGCCTTTGATGGCCATGGCGCCCTGGACCGAATGGAAAAGGGACCGGTATTTCTGGGTCAGCTGCCGGGCGCTCCGGCGCAGGGCCGATTGCCGGAATCCCGGGTCCTGTATATAATGGTTGAGCAATTGAAACATCAGTTCGGTTTCATCCGGTACCGATTTGGCGGAAAACACAAACTTGTCTTCTTCCACGTCAAAGGAAACCTTCGTAGTGGTGCCGGCAAGGGCCCGGCTGAGTTCATCTTCTGAGAGTTCTGCCAGTCCGCTGGAATCGATGACCCGGTCGGTCATCTCCGAAAGCGCGGGCATGTCCTGTGGTTCCGAGGATTGGCCATGGCCGAAGCTCACGGTCGTCAGGACCTGGTTGGCGGTAAAATCGGTTTTTTTGACCAGCAGGGTGACGTTGTTTGCAAATCTGACCCGGGTCACCCCGGTTTCATCCATTTTCGTCCGGTCCGCGATAGCCGCTGCTCCGGATGGCGCCGGCAGATAGGGAAACGCAAGGGCGTCTTGCGCATCCGGTCCCTGTACTTCGGTCTGCCGGCTCTGCTGGTATGCATCAGCGATTTTCTTTTTTCCGGTTTCAGCGTCATCTGCCAGATCCGCGTTTCCGGTCACCAGCACAAGCCGGTGGGATGGGGCCCATTGGCTTTTTAACATCTCATGCAGTTTTTCCGGCGTGGCGCTGTCGATCACCGGCTGGAGCAGGTCCCGGCGCTGGGCCGGGGACTGGAAAACCCGTTTGGTGTTCAGATGGTGCAGGAGTTGTCCGGCAATCTGTCCGTTTTCTCGGGTGGGAGCGTTTTTGACCGCTTGTTGCAGGTCATTGGCAAATTCCTTTTTTGCACGGTTGACCTCGGACTCTGTAAATCCGTGCTCCTGGGCCCGGCGCAGGGTTTGCTCGATAGAGGAAAGGCTTTCTTCCCAGTTTTCAGGATCGCATTTGGCGCTGATTTCCGCGGCTTTGACAAATTTGAGATAATGGCCGGAGTAAATATCGGCCCGGGTAAACGGGGCGTCCTGCTCGTTGCGCAGCCGGTCCAGGCGGTGGCCGACAATGCTGTCGGCCATTTCCGACAGCAGTTGTTTTTGCTGATAATCCCTGCTGTCGGCCGGTTGTGGATCGCGGGTCAGGGTTTCAATGGCCACCCTGGTGCTGCCGGCTTCGGGTTCGTGGTGGTAAAAAGGCTTGAGCCCATCATGATCAAAATCGTCAAATTCCGGTTCTGGTTTTTCCGGAGCCTTTTCGGCAAGGCCGGAAAAGCGTTTTTCAATCAGATTTTCCATGGTCTCCGGGTCAAAATCGCCCACGGCAATCAATGTGAGCCGCTCAGGCCGGTACCAGGTATGGTAAAAGGTTTCCAGCATCTGCTGGTTGATGTTTTCAATGGTCTGGCGGGTGCCGATGGGCATGCGTTCGGCAATTCGGGTATCGGGCAGCTCAAAGCGCAAGGTTTCTTTGAAGGTTCGGTAATCCGGGGTGTCCCGGGTTCGTTTTTCAGCCAGGATAACGGATCGTTCCTTTTCGACTTCCCCGGGCTCCAGCAGGGCTTCTGATGCGAAATCGCGCATGACCAAAAGCCCTTCGTCTATATCCTTCTCATTGCCGCGGGGCAGGTCAATGTCATAGGTGGTGTTGTAAAAACCCGTGCGGCCGTTGACATCCGGGCCGAATTTCATGCCGATGCGCTGGAAGTATTTCACCAGTTCGCCGGATGGAAAGTTGCGGGTGCCGGCAAAAAGCATGTGTTCAAGAAAATGGGCGATCCCGCGCTCCTCCGGGGTTTCGTGAAATGATCCGGCATCCGCGTTCAAGTGCATTTTTACCCGGCCTTCGGGTTTTTGGTTTTCCATGAGCACATAGGAAAACCCGTTGTCCAGTTTTCCGAAGATAAGTTCGGGATCAGGGGACAGGTCGCTTTGTTCATGGGCCCAGCCGCTGGTCTGGTTTTGCGGCGTCTCCGGCGGAACCCGGCCGGGAACCAGTGTCCGGCAGCCGGCGGCTGTCAGCATGACAGTTAGAATGCCAAAAAGAAGAATTTTCCACGCAGGTTTCATTGTTTTTTTCACGGCAGCTTTCCTATATTGTGAATGGGGTAAAAATATGAACAATTACATTAATACGCACGACTGCGCCCGTCAAGCCGATCCGTTCAGACCGGGCTGCCGGCCGAAAAAGAACATGAAGGTCAGGCCATGAACGAAAACGGAAGGTCTGTTTGCCGGCGCAGGACGGAAATGGTTTTTGCGGCTTGAACGCCGAGGCTGGGTGTGTTATGGGAGCACTACACAAAAAAAACAGGACACCTCGATTTTTGGCAAAGTGATTTTTCCTGATAATAAAAATAGTTATAGGTAGAACAGGCCCATGGAATATGTCATTCTGGTTTTAGGGTTTACCATCGGGTTTTACATGGCCTGGAACATCGGGGCAAATGATGTGGCCAATTCCATGGCCTCGGCCGTGGGTGCAAAGGCGATTACGCTTCGGCAGGCCATTTTCATTGCCGGCATTTTGAATATTGTGGGTGCGGCTTTTATTGGTTCTCATGTAACCGATACCATCCGCAAGGGCATTGTTTCACCGGATATATTAAATGACCCGCATGTTGCCCTGGTCGGTGCCTTATCCGCCCTGCTGGCCGCAGCCCTCTGGGTGTCGTTTGCCACCTGGAAATCCCTGCCGGTGTCCACCACCCATTCCATCGTGGGGGCCATGGTGGGATTCGGTATTGTCACGGGCGGTTTTTCTGTGATCAACTGGGCCGGTCTGGGGGCGGTGGTGGCCAGCTGGGTGATCTCCCCGGTGTTTAGCATGGTGATCGCCTTTGTGATGTTTAAGATTATTGTTCGGATTATTTTGTCCCGGCCCGATCCTGTAGGCACGGCCTTCCGGTTTTCGCCTCTTTTTATCGGCATGGCTGTGTTTGTGGTCATCATGTCCTTTGTGTTCAAAACCCCGTTGGGTAAAAACCTGGCGCTGAGCACGCCCATGGCCTTTTCGAGCGCACTGGTTTGTTCTGTTCTGCTCGGTTTTCTGGGAAAACACCTGTTGCTTTGGTTCAGAAACGTACGCACCGGCGAAGAGGGCGCAGAGGGCATTTTCCGGCGCATTCAGATCGGGACCTCCTGCTACGTTGCCCTGGCCCAGGGCGCCAACGATGTGGCCAATGCCATCGGCCCGCTAGCCCTGATTTATTTTCTGGTGACAACCGGAGAGGCCGGGCAGACAGTTCCGGTTCCATACGTGCTTCTGCTGTTCGGCGGCGTGGGTATTGCCGCAGGCATCGCCATGGGCGGTGCCCGTGTGATCCGTACGGTTGGCGAGCGAATCACCACCCTGAGCAATAGCCGGGGATTTTCCGTGGACTTTGCCGCCGCCACAACCGTTTTGCTGGCCTCCAAAATGGGGCTGCCGGTTTCAACCACGCATGCAGCCGTGGGCGGCGTCCTGGGTGTCGGCCTGGCTAGGGGGCTGGAAGCCGTGAATTTTAGCGTTATTTTTCGGATTATGCTATACTGGGTATTAACCGTGCCCATGGCTGCTTTCACCAGCATGGTGTTGTTTAAAATTATTTCCCGGATTTTGTAATCATCCTTCGAAGGAGGCGTTTTCATGCGTATTCCGTTTTTTTCCCTGTTTATTACATCCCCCTTTGACGCCTTGCGGGATCATGCCGAGAAGGTCAAAGAATGCGCCTGGGCTTTCCAGCAGGCCATGGAGTGCTATGCCTCCTCAAGATGCGAGGTGTTCGAGGATCACCGGCAGGAAGTCATCCGCATCGAGCATGAAGCCGATGCCATCAAGCGCAGAATTCGCGGGCACCTGCCAAAGGGCGTCATGCTTCCGGTGGAGAAGTTTCAGTTGTTTCAGTATCTGCGGGAGCAGGACAGCGTTCTCGACAGTGTCCAGGAGGCTTTAAACTGGCT
>NZ_JAWODO010000045.1:0-14388 GCF_046483245.1 Desulfosalsimonas sp.
TTGTTTTTAATGATTATATACCCGTACCAGAAAGGATACAGCACATGAAAGCGTATTTGTGGATTCTGATTTTTTCTTTGATGATGGTTCCGGTCTCCGGCTCGGCCGCCCCGGAAGACCAGGGGCAGCAAGGCCCGCCGCCCCTGGTGCAGGTGGCGGCCGTGGGCCTGGAAAACGCCCGGCAGCCGGAAAAATATGTGGGCCATGTGGAGGCCATTGTATCCATTGATCTTCGGGCCCGGGTGGAGGGCTACCTGGAAAAGGTCAATTTTCAGGAAGGTGCTGTTGTCGGCAAGGGGCAGCTTTTGTACGTGATCGAACAGGGGCCGTATCAGGCCCGGGTTGATTCAGCCAAAGCCGGGGTGGTCCAGGCCGAGGCGAATTTGTATAAGGCCCGGACCCGGCTTGGCCGTCTGCAGTCGGCCCGGCCTGAAAGCGTTTCCAAAACCGATTTAGACGATGCGCGGGCAGCCAGGGATCTGGCCAGGGGCCGCCTGCAGGAGGCTGAGGCTGGCCTGGCGCTGGCAGAGATAGATCTGGATTATACCACAATTGAAGCGCCCATAAAGGGCCGGGTCGGCCAGAGTTTTTACAAACAAGGAGACCTGGTGGGCCCTTCTTCAGGGCCGCTGGCGGAAATTGTCCGAATGGATCCCATACGGGTGGTGTTTTCCATGAATGAATCAAACATGGACATGCTCCATCATGCGGATCCGGATACAACCGCAGAGTCGGACGGAAAAGCCCTGACCGTGCGGCTCCGGTTTCCGGGCAAAAAAGTCGATTATGCCCATGAAGGAAAAATTGAATTTATTGACAACCGGATGGATCCAGACACCGGCACCATCGCGGTCCGGGCCCGGTTTGAAAATCCGGAAGGACAACTGGTGCCGGGCCGGTATGTCAATGTTTTTGTACAGCCGGATCAGCCGAATATGCAGCCCGCGGTTTTGCAGCGGGCAGTGCAGCAGGACCGGGACGGCCGCTTTGTTTTTGTTGTGAATCAAAACTCCGAGGTTGAAAAACGCAGCATTGGAACCGGTCCGGTCATTGGCAACAAGGTGATTGTCCAATCCGGACTCACCCAGGGGGAGGCCGTGATTGTTGAGGGGATTCAGAAGGTATCGCCCGGAATCCGCGTCAAGACCCGGGCTGATGAAAAAGAGGACTTTTAGGATATGTTTTCCAATATATTTATCCAGCGGCCCAGGCTGGCCATGGTCATCTCCATTGTGATCACCTTGGCCGGACTCATCGCGGTATTTGCCCTGCCCGTGGCTGAATATCCCTCGATCACGCCTCCGGTCATCCGGGTAAGCGCCGTGTATCCCGGCGCCAGCGCCCAGGTGGTCAAGGATACGGTGGCCGCCCCGATTGAGCAGGAGATGAACGGGGTCGAAGACATGCTCTACATGGAATCGGACTGCAGCAATGACGGCCGCTATTCCCTGGAAATCACCTTTGACGTGGACTCAGATCCGGATATCGACCAGGTCAATGTGCAAAACCGCCTTCAGCTTGCCGAATCCCGGCTTCCCCAGGGAGTTCTGGATCAGGGCATTGATGTGCGGCGCCGGTCCTCGGACATGCTGGGCATGATTGCCTTTATTTCTCCTCAGGGGACCCGTGATCGCCTTTTTATCAGCAATTACGTGAGCCGGACCATCAAGGATGCCCTGCAGCGGGTCGACGGGGTCAGCGACGTATATATTTTCGGCGAGTCTGAATACAGTATGCGCATCTGGATGGATCCGGACAAGCTCTCTTCCCTTGGGATGAGCCCGGATGAATTGATTGCCGCCATCCGCCAGCAGAATATCCAGGCAACCCTGGGTTCGGTGGGCACCGCCCCTGCTGTTGCCGGCCAGGACATGCAGTATACCCTTAATGCCCGGGGCCGGCTTCAGGATGTTGAGGAATTTGAAAACATCGTTGTCCGGAGCAATGAAAAAGGCGGCCTGGTCCGGCTCAAAGATGTAGCCGAAGTGGAACTGGGCAGCAAGGATTACAGCGCAGCCGGCAAGTTCAACAACAACGCGGCCATCAACGTGGCGCTCTACAGGTCTTCGGACGCCAATGCCATTGAAACCATGGGCGAGGTCAAAGCCGAGCTCAAACGCCGGGCGCAGAGCATGCCCGAGGGCCTGGACTATGTCATCCCCTATGACACAACCCAGTACGTGTCTGAAACCATCAAGGAGATTGTTTTTACCCTGGGGCTGACCTTTTTGCTGGTGGTGCTGGTGATCTTTGTTTTTCTGCAAAATGTCCGGGCCACACTCATACCTGCTGCAGCCGTGCCGGTTTCCATTATCGGCACATTTGCCGTGCTGCTGGCCATGGGCTTTAACCTCAATACCATTTCCCTGTTTGCCCTGATCCTGGCCATCGGTCTGGTGGTCGACGATGCCATCGTGGTGGTGGAAAATGTCCATCGCATCATGGAGGAGGAAAATCTCGGGGCCAACGAGGCGACCTTTAAGGCCATGTCCCAGGTAACCGCTCCGATTATCGCCATCACCCTGGTTCTTCTGGCCATATTCGTGCCCGTGGCTTTTATGCCGGGCATTACCGGTCTTCTTTACAAGCAGTTCGGCATTACACTGTGCGTTTCTGTAGTGATTTCGGCAATCTGTGCGCTGACATTGAGCCCCGCGCTTTGCAGCGTTTTGCTAAAACCCCCAAAGCCGCATACGCGCGGCCCATTTGGCTGGTTTAACGCATCTCTGGCCCGGGGCCGGTTTGCCTATACCTGGGTTGTGGGCTGGCTTGTCCGGCACCTGGCGGTTGGCATTGTGTTGTTTTTGATGGTATGTGCAGGGGCCTGGCTGTTTTCCGGGCATATTCCGGGCGCGTTTCTGCCCCAGGAGGACAAGGGCGGATTTCTCATTGATGTGGAACTGCCCGAAGGCGCCACTGTCGGACGCACAGACAAGGTCACTGCCAGGATCACAGACAAGCTTCTGGATATGGAGGGAATTGAGTATGCCATTGCCGTCAACGGATTCAGCCTGCTCAGCGGCAAGGCGGAAAATGTGGCCTTTGTGATTGCCGATCTGGATCCCTGGGAAGAACGAAGAACGCCGGAGCTGCATATTAACGCACTTGTGCGCAAGGCGGCCATGGCGCTCAACTCGGTTACCACCGCCAACATCCGCCCGTTTGTGCCACCGCCGATTCAGGGCCTGGGCACCACGGGAGGGTTTGACTTCCGGCTTCAGGCCACCCGGGACCAGTCCCCCCGGGAACTGGCCTCGGTGGCCATGGGCCTGGCGGCCGCGGCCAACCAGGAGCCCGCCCTTTCCCGGGTGTATACCACCTTTTCTGCAGATACGCCCCAGATCCATCTGGACCTGGACCGGACCCGGATGGAGGAGCTGGGCGTACCGGTAAGCTGGCTGTTTTCAACTCTCAGCCAGCAGCTGGGCTCCAGCTATGTCAATGATTTTAACCTCTACGGACGGACCTATCAGGTCAAGGTCCGGTCCCAGGCCGCCTACAGGGCCGGCATGGAAGATATCCGGGATCTGTATGTGACCAGCAGCAAGGGCAAACAAGTGCCGGTGGAAAATCTGATCGGCATGTCCACGGTGCTCGGGGCCAGGGTGATCAACCGTTATAATCAGTTTTCCAGTGCCGCCATAAAAGGCGAGCCCGCGGCCGGCTATTCATCCGGCCAGGCCATGGCGGCAATGGAGCGGCTGGCCCGGGATAACCTGCCCGAAGGCTATTCATTTCAATGGTCCACCATGTCTTACCAGGAGCAAAAGGCCAGCGGCACCGTGGGTTTTTTGTTTGCCCTGGCCCTTGTTTTTGCCTACCTGTTTCTGGCGGCCCTGTATGAGTCGTGGAATCTGCCGGTTTCCATCATTCTTTCGGTGATTGTGGCCTCGCTCGGGGCCTTTGTGGGGCTGTGGATTGCCTCGTATCCCATGTCCATCTACGCCCAGATCGGCATGGTGCTGCTTGTGGGCCTGGCTGCCAAAAATGCCATTTTGATCGTGGAGTTTGCCAGGGACCGAAAGAACCAGGGCGCTTCGGCCTACCAGGCGGCCATTGACGGCGCGGCCATTCGTTTCCGGCCGGTGCTCATGACCGCCCTGACATTTATCTTGGGCGTGGCCCCGCTGGTGGTTGCCTCGGGGGCCGGGGCGGCCAGCCGCAGGCATATCGGCACTGTTGTGTTCTCCGGGATGATCGCGGCCACCACCCTGGGCATTCTCATTATTCCCACACTCTACTACCTGTTTCAGCGGCTGGGGGAAAAATGGCAGAACCGGAAAGACAGTTGAGGAAAATTGTGCAGATCAACGCGATTGAACCGATAAGAGGTTTTTGTATGAATTCACGCACCAAAGATGACTATGGCCATAGAGGGCTGAAAAATTTGCGCCGGCTGTTTTGCCTGATGGTATTGATTCCGGTGATTGCCGCAGGCTGTGCCATGGTGGGACCGGATTACAAACAGGTGGCGCCCGAATCCCCGGAAAACTGGGAGGCCCGTATGGAAAAGGGCCTGGCGGCCACCCGGCCGGAATCCGATACCCTGTCTCAATGGTGGGACGTATTTGGTGATCCGGTGTTAAGTGAGCTGGAACAAAAGGCAGTGGAGGGCAATCTGGAAATCCGGACCGCCCTTTCCCGGCTTCGCCAGGCCCGGATCAGAAGGGGTGTCAGCCGATCTGACCTGTATCCGGGCATGGACGGCAGCGGGCAGGTGCAGCGGCAGCGGGGCAGCGAGGCCATGCCCACGAGTTATGCCGGAGAGGAAACAGATTATTACAAGGCCGGCTTTGATGCTTCCTGGGAACTGGATCTTTTTGGCGGAATCCGGCGTTCGGTTCAGGCCGCCCAGGCCGAAGTCGAGGCCAGCCGGGCGGATCTGCAGGATGTGCTCACAAGCCTGATGGCTGAAGTGGCCGTAACTTATATCGAGGTCCGGACCTACCAGCAACGGCTTGATGTCACACGAACCAATATTGAAATCCAGAAAAAAACGTACGCATTAAACAATTCCCGGCATGAGTCCGGGCTGGTGGATGAACTGGCCGTGCAGCAGGCGCTCAGGAATCTGGAAAGCAGCCGTGCTGTGATATCAAGGCTGGAAAGCGGGCTGACCGCAGCCAAAAACCGGCTGGCCGTGCTGCTGGGTCAGGCGCCGGGCGCCCTGGATGAAAAGCTTTCGCCAAAGCGGTCGGTTCCCGCGGTTCCGGAACATGTGGCGGTGGGAATTCCAGCCGATGCCATGCGCCGCCGGCCCGATATCCGGCAGGCCGAAAGGCAGGTGGCGGCCCAGACCGCCCGGATCGGCGCGGCCACTGCGGAATTGTATCCAAAGTTCCGCCTGTTTGGAACCATCGGGCTGGAGGCCCTGGATTCGGGCAGCGATTTTTGGGATGCCGGAAGCCGGTTCTGGAATGTCGGGCCGGGGGTGTCTTGGAATATTTTCCACGGCCGGGCCCTTCGGCTAAACATTGATTTGCAGACAGAAAAGCAGAAGCAGGCCCTGATTGCCTATGAGTCCGCGGTGCTAAACGCCCGGCAGGAAATCGAGGACACCCTGACCGCCTATGCCAGGGAGCAGATGCGGCAGACCTCCCTGGAAAAGGCGGTTGAAGCGGCCCGGCGCACCGAGTTTCTCGCCCGGGACCGGTACAAAGCCGGGCTTGCGGATTTTTATAACGTGCTCGACGCCCAGCGTTCCCTGCTGGAACTCGAAGACGAGCGAATCCTGTCCAAAGGGCAGGTGGCCTCTGACCTGGCCCGTCTCTACAAGGCACTGGGCGGGGGCTGGCATTATTACAACAATTTCGTAAAGCAGGCGAAACCGCGGCCGGATGCTGAAAAATCCGAGTGAAAACCGTCTATTAGCAGCCTTATACAGAAACAGGCCCGGATATGCCATGGCCGATCATGTATCCCATTAACCGGGTAATTTATCCCTGTACGCGTCTGCGGCAGGCGCAATGCGGGTCCTTGACATTGCACCGGCATGGTGGTAAGCATATGCTCAAAACTATGGAAATCAAAAATATCTATTTTAAGGGGGCCGTGGAAGGCGCCATAGGCAGGGAGAATTACCCATGGATAATTTTGATCGTTTTGTAAATGATCTCCAGGCGCAGATTTTTGATGAGGCCAGGGCGGCCTACGGGGAAAAGGGGTTTGACCGCTGGCAGAACCCAAGGTTTAACGGCGGCATGGCTTTTCCCGACGGGTGGGCCCGCGTTACCGGCGAATGCGGTGATTCAATTGAAATTTATCTTAAATTTGGAAATGATATTGTCACCGCAGCATCCTATCTGACTGACGGATGTGCCTCAAGTTCCATTTGCGGATCTTTTGCAGCAGAACTGGCCATGGGAAAAGATCCGGAGCAGCTCATCGATATTACCGGAGAGTCGGTTTTAAACGCCATTGGCCGATTGCCTGAAGACGAGCATCATTGTGCCCGGCTTGCTGCTGCAGCGCTGCAGGAGGCGCTGAGCGATTACATGTCCCGCAGGCAAGCCGAAAAACGCCGAATGCAGCAGGAGTGAAAATGAAAAAGATCGGAACCCCGGGCTTTGGGGATGTCTTTATTGTCTTGTCCCTTTCCCGGATCCGGTCAAAGGGTTTTTCCCCGGTGCCTCTTTTGTGCGATCCCTCCTTCACGCCGTGGATGTCCTCGAGTTTCCCTAATGCCCGATGTAAGCAGCCCTTCTTTTATTTTGGATCACAAATATGATATTGTTTGCAATCTGCTAAACAAAAGGTCAGGTTTGAAGATCAGAATACAGGAAGCGGGTGTATAATGGAGCAGGCTCTGAAAACCGCAAACACAATCCTTTATTGCAAAAACTGGCAGCAGACCGTTGTGTTTTACAAAGACCGGCTCGGCCTGCGGGTTAATTTCGCAAACGACTGGTTTGTGGAGTTCTGCTTGACCGCCGGTGCAAGAATCAGCATTGCCGACCAAAGCCGCGCCTCGGTCAAAAGCTGCGGCGGCGCCGGCATCACCCTGGCCCTGGAAGTCGAAGAAATTGAACCGGTCTGGGCGGACATGAATGAATCCGGCCTTGCGCCCACCCATATCCGGGATCATCCCTGGGGCGCACGGGTGTTTTATTTTTACGACCCGGAAGGCCACCGGATCGAGGTCTGGCAGCAGAATCACTAGTTAGTGCCTGAACGAAAACCGTCTTTTTCGCCAATCTCTGCGTCCGGCTCAAATTTTAATCCTCAAAATACGTCGAGTATTCCTGCGGTTAAAATTTTCGCCGTCCTTGACCTTGACGAAAAATCCTGGTTTTCGTTCGGGCACTAGTTAGTTTTTATCCATGCCTGGGCTTGCCTGCGATCACATACATGCACGGCATCAGAAACAGGGCAACCAGAATTTCCATGCCCAGTCCCCCGATGGCGGCCACTGCCATTGGCTGGAGCATGTCGCCGCCTTCGTCCATGTTGGCGGCCAGGGGAACAAATCCCATCATGGTGGTTACGGATGTCATGATCCTGGGCTTCAGTCGGATTCTGGCCGCCTGGGTCACCGCGGCCCCGGGGTCCGGGGTCTGCCGGTTACGGAGTTCGTTGGCATAGGTCACCAGCAGCACCCCGTCGTTTACCGTAGCGGCAACAACCACCAGCACGCCGATGATCACCGTGGCCCCCAGGGGCAGGCCTGCGGCGTGCATGGCAAACACCGACCCGGCCAGGCAGACCGGCACGCAGGCGAGAATCAGCGCCGGCAGGCGGATGGTTAAACTGCACGGTCAGCACGATAAAGGAAAAAAACAGGGCAAAGCCGAGCACGGAAAACACCGTGTCCTTCATGTCCGCCATCATTTTCGCGTTTCCGCCAAAGGCAAATTCGTAGCCGGCCGGCCGGTCGATCTGTTCAAGGGCTTTTTGCAGCCCGGCGACCCCGCCTGCCAGGTCGCCGCCGGCCATTTTTTTTCCACGGCGCAAGATTGCTTCCCCCTTCCTGCCCGGACGGGGAAAACAGCATGCGAAGACCGGCTGCAGCCAGCACTGCCGCCATGATGATAAGAAAGGGTCCCGTGGCGATGTTGACATTTAACCAGGAGCCCACGGGCGCGGCTATGGCAGAGGAGACGATCAAAGGGATGGAAAGGGAAAATTTTTATGCATATGTGAAGATCATTGACAGGGAAACGATTCCCCTTGACAAGGCGCTTTTTGCATTATTATAAACATATACTTAAAATTTGATCTGTCCGGGTGCTTTTAACGAAGCCTAACAGGGAACCCCGTGTGAATCGGGGACGGGCCCGCCGCTGTAAACGGGGACGAAAGCTGCACAATGCCACTGGTCAATAAGATCGGGAAGGGGCAGTCAGTAGATTGATCCGTGAGTCAGAAGACCTGCCTGAACAGATGCAAGGGGTTTGGCTACGCTGGCAGGGTTATGCCCCGGAATGAATCTGCGGATAAAAAAGGGAAATCCCGGATCGTTTAGGCGATCCGGGATTTTTTATTGGGCCAATGCGGCCTGAAGAAATTTCTGTTGACAGCAGCGGAAACTTTTGACTATGCATATCAGCATAAAGCAATCGGAAATCAGAAGCATTTCCATAAAGCGTTTTTTAAAAACAGCATCATTTGTGCAGGCCCAAGGCGTGCACGAATGCAGGACCGCACACAAAAGCCACGAAGGCTGAAACAGGAGAAAAGACCTGTATCTGCCTTTGTGGCTTTTTTTTGTGTGCTGCAGGGATGCAGCGCAGATATCGGGCTTTTTACTTTGCCATCATATTTGAAAATATAAAATTACGGGATCAGGAGCTTGAATATGAAATTGAAATTCACGGCGATACTGACGGGCGTTTTCCTGGCACTGTTTCTTGTCCGTATTGGCCCGGGGCAAACCGCGGAGCAAGGAGAGACGGGAGAAAAGGTGCGCCGCACCGTTTCCGAGTCAGTGGAGATCCGCAAGCAGACCCAGAAAGAACGCGAACAGTGGCAGGAGGAAAAACAGGAGCTTGCCGCTGCTTATGACCGGCTTCAGGACAAAAAAACACGGCTGGAAAAAAAGCAGGCGCTTTTGGAGAAAAAAAAGGCGGCTGCTGAAAAGCGGATTGCCGGTAAGGAAAAAAAGCTCGCCGACATAGAACAGATCACCAAAGAGATCGAACCCTTTGTGATGCAGATGGCAGACAGGCTCGAAGAGGTGGTTGAAAACGATCTGCCCTTTCTTGCAGCGGAGCGGGAAAAAAGACTGGAGCGGATCCGGGAATTGACTGCAGATCCCGGCAAATCAGTGAGCGAAAAATACCGCAGGGTCATGGAGGCATTGCTGGTGGAGGCTGAATACGGCAATACCATCGAGGCATATGAGAAAAATATCGAGGTCGACGGCCGCAGCCTCAGGGCAAATATCTTTCGTCTGGGCAGAACCGGCCTGTTTTACCAGACCATGGACCAGGAGGAATGCGGCTGGTTTAACGCGGCTGAAAACAGTTGGGAGAAGCTTCCGGCAAAATACAACAAGGATATTGCCGGGGCCATTGACATCGCCGCCCAACGGCAGCCGGCCGAACTGCTCACCCTGCCGCTGGGAAGGATGGTGGTAAAATGAAAAAAAAGATGTTGATCCTGATTTCAGCCGCCTGTCTGCTTTTTTCCGGGCTGCCGGTTTCTGCCCAGCAGGACATGCGCGAAATCCAGATCAAGGCCCGCATGGAAAAAAAGGCCCTGGAAAAGCGGGCGGAACTGGAAAAAAAGGAAGCTGAAAAAGAAGCCGGGCAAACCCGGCAGGAAATCACCCGGAACAGGGATTCGCTTAAACAGGCCATTGCCGGGCTGGAGGAAAATATCGGCCGGCAGGAGGAAAACATCGCTGCCCTGGAAAACGACATGGAAGCGCTTTCCGAAAAAGAAAAGGAGCTTGACAGCGAGCTGGCTGAAACCGACAGGACCGTAAATGAACTCACGGGCACAATAAAGGCCAATGCAGACGATATTGCCGGGTTTGCCGAAGACAGTTTCCAGAGCCCGCCGGAGCCCGGGGCCAGGGCACTTCTTGAAGGCATCGCAGAAGAGCGCAAGTTTCCCGGCATGAAAGATATCCGGCTGATGTCAGAATTGCTTTACGGCCAGATCCGGCATTCGGGAAACGTTCGGGTTGAAAACCGCACCATCATTGATCGTTCAGGCGGGCAAACCCGTGCCGAAATCCTGCTCGTGGGCAATTTTACCGCGGCATACAGAACGGATCAGGAAACCGGTTTTTTAAAACATTCCCCCGGCAGCGGGCAGCTCTTTGCCCTTTCCAGTCTTCCCTCAGGTGGCATGCAAAGAAAAATCAACGACTACATGGACGGCAAGTCCATGGCCGTGCCCATGGATATCACCCGTGGAGGCGCCCTGCGCCAGCTGACCCATGAGTTAAGCCTTTCAGAGCAGATCGCCGAGGGCGGCCCCATTGTATGGCCGATCCTGTTTCTCCTGGGCCTGGGCCTTCTTATCATCGTCGAAAGAACTGTTTTTCTGCTGCGCAGAAGATTTGATGCAGAGGGTTTCATGCGTTCTGTTAAAGAACTGGTCAAACAGGGCAAATTTGAAAAATGCAGGCAGGCCTGCGACGGTCACGGGACAAAGCCGCTTGCCCGCGTCATCGGCGCGGGCCTTGACTGCTGCCACATGCCCAGGGAAGAAATGGAAAACGCCCTGCAGGAGGCCATCTTAAGAGAAATTCCGCCCATGGAAAGATTTTTGTCCACCCTGGGCATGCTGGCCGCCATTGCGCCGCTTCTGGGGCTTTTGGGCACAGTTACCGGCATGATCAACACTTTCCACGTCATCACCACCCACGGCACCGGTGATCCGCGCATCATGTCAGGCGGGATTTCTGAGGCCCTTGTCACCACCATGCTGGGACTTGCGGTGGCCATACCCATGCTCATGGCCCACACCTGGCTTAACAGGGCCGTGGAAAAAGAAATCGGCGGAATGGAGCAAAATGCGGTGGCCCTTGTCAACATAGCCCATAAAAGCCGGGGCGGGCATGAACACAACAGCGGGGAAAACCGGCAGAAATGATCCAGGACCTGTTCACAGCCCTATACCGGATGAATCAGTATTTTGAAAGCGGCGGAATCGTAATGTTTCCGCTGGCGGCTTTAAGCCTTGTCATGTGGCTGCTGATAATCGACCGGGTCCTGCATTTCAGGCGGCTTTATCGCAAAAACATGAGTTCGAAAACGGCCTGGGCGCATATATCGGAAAACCGGATGCCGGATCCGGCCCGCTACCAGGGGGCCATTTCGGTGCTGGTGGCTGAGTTTATCCGCAGCAGAAGCGGTGATCCGGTCCTGGATCGGTTTATACTCGACGAGACCGTATTGAAGATCAACCGGTCCATGGACGACCATCTTGCCACCATCGGCGCCCTGGCCGCATCAGCGCCGCTAATGGGGCTTCTGGGAACGGTTATCGGAATGATCGTCACCTTTGACGTAATCGCCGTGTTTGGCACCGGAAATGCCAGGGCCATGGCCGGCGGAATTTCAGAGGCCCTTATCACAACCCAGACCGGGCTGCTGGTGGCCATACCCGGAATGTACATGAAGGGTTTTTTAGACCGCAGGGCGCAGAAATTAAAGCAGCGCACTGCGGTCATCGGCTACTACCTGCGAAGACAACTATAGTCGAGGCTTATTGCATACAGAAACATACCCGGGTCAAGCCGGTGCGAGGCAATGAGAAGAGATCCCGGGAAAAAATCCGAAATACGAAGCACGAATACCGAAACAAATTCGAATGATAAAAATTTAAATAAAAAACAACAGCGGATCTGAACCGCAATTGAAAAGAGACGCTCCATGATAAACATAACATCTGCAAGGCGGAACAAAAGCACCACCCGGGAGCTCAATATTGCGCCCCTGATCGACATGGTTTTCATCCTGCTGATCTTTTTCATCGTGACCACCAGTTTTGTGAAGGAAACCGGTATTGACGTCAGCCGGCCCACCGCCACAACCGCTGTCAGCAAGGAAGACGCTTCCATTCTTATCGCAATTGATTCGGACAACCGGGTTTTCATGGAAAATCAGGAAATAGACGTGCGCGCGGTGCGGGCCAATATCGAACGCGCCCTGGCTGAAAACCCCGATGGAGCCGTGGTTGTGGTGGCTGATCGCGCCAGCAGCACCGGCACGGCCATAAAGGTAATGGATGGCTGCAGACGGGCGGGTGCGGAAAATGTATCTCTGGCAGCAGATGTTCCGGGCGGGAAGTAAATGAGCGGAAAAGAGCCCGATAATTCCTATTTCAGGATGCTTTTCAGGCGAAGACGCGGGGCATGGGCAATAGCCGCAGCAGCTGCGGCAGTTCTGAACCTGGCGGTCTTCGCCCTGGTGCCCTACCTGCTTGAGGCTGATCCTGAAATAAAAACCTACAAAAAGATCGCCTCCGGGATAAACGTGATCCGCATGCAGGAGCCGGAGGAACCTGAACCAGAGGCCAAGGCAGAAGAAAAAGAAGAGCAGGAAGAAGAGCCGGAACCGAAAAAGGAGGCTGCCGCGAAAAAACCCGCGCAGCCGGAAAAGACCGTGCCCTTTGACATCAATCCCAGGCTGCCGGCAGGGCCGAACTCCATGGAAGTCCCGGAGATGGCCAGGCCGAAGGCGTATTCACCGAAAGACAGGTTCTCAGCCGGGGAACTTGACCAGCCGCTTACCGCGGTTTCCCGAACGCCGCCGACCTATCCCATGCGGGCCAAGCGCAGAGACATCGAGGGATGGGTAAAGGTCCGGTTTGTGGTGGACAAGCAGGGCAAAGTCGGGGAGGTGACCATTCTGGAACAGGAACCCGATGGGGTTTTTGACAAGGCGGTGCGCAACTGCGTTTCCCGGTGGCGGTTTAAACCCGGCACTGTTGGGGGCACCAAGGTAAAAACCGTGGCAGAGACCACCATTCGGTTTGAACTGGACTAAAAGGGCGTATGTCAGGATCGATATCAAAATTCTGCAGTATTGTTCTGATCGCCGCGGCGCTTTTATACATCCGGCCGGGGGCGGGGCTGTGCGCTGAGCCGCCTGCTGCGGCACAGATGGTGCTCTCGGAAGCCTATGAGCAGATGGAAGCGGAAAACTATGAAAAAGCCCTGGAAAAGCTCAAAAATTTTCAGGCCCGCTCGGATAAAACAGACCCTGACCCGGATGCCGCGGATCCCAGAGGATATCACCACCCTGAGATCTATTTCATGATCGGAAACATCCATTATGCTATGGAAAACCCGGAAAAGGCAAAGCAGGCATACCAGCAGGCCGTAAAGCGCAGCCCGAAACATGCCGGCGCCCTGGTCAACCTGGCCCGGGTCTTCCACGAGCAGGAAAAATACGAAAAGGCAGCGCAAAGCTTTGAAAAAGCATACGCGGCAGAAGATCAAAAAGAAGCCGCATACCTTTATTACGCGGCAGTGAGTCTGCTTGCAGATGGTTCCGCCGGCAACTCGCTGAGTCTTTTTGAAAAGCTCCTTAAGGCCCATCCGGATGAGATAAAGCCCGGGTGGCGGGAAAACCTGGTGTACGCATTTCTGGAGGCCGGAAAAAACAGGAAGGCGCTGCCGCACATAAAGCTTCTGGCTGAAAAATACACCGGGGAAAAACAGATCCAGTGGCAGGAAATCCTTTTGCACCAATACCTTGAACTCGACATGCAGGATACGGCCGGAAAATACGCCCTTGAGCTGACAATGCAGGCCCCCACCCTGCCCAAATGGTGGAAGGCCCTGGCACACACGGCATTATCCCAAAACGATCATGACCAGGCATTGACCGCCATGATGATCTACAGCTACCTGACCCCGCTTTCGGAGCAGGAAAAAAAGCTTTTGGGCGATCTTGCCCTGCAGGCCGGGGTGCCTGTCAAAGCAGAGCCTTATTACGAGGCGCTTTTGGAAGAAAATCAGGACAAGTCGGTTTTAAAAAGCCTGGTATCCGCCCTCCAACAGCTCGGAAAATCCGAAAAGGCCCTGGAGGCCATAAGGGCGTTTGACGGATACGAAAACCACCCTGAACTGATGATGTTAAAGGCGGATCTTCTATATGGCATGGACAGATTCGGGGATGCGGCAAAAGCATACAGCGCGGCGGCCCAACAAAAAGGAAAGCAGGAAGGCCGCGCCTGGCTTATGGCCGGATACGCGGCCTGGGAGGCGCAAGACACGGACGCTGCTTTACAGTATTTTAAAGAGGCGGCTGAATTTGAAAACCATAAAAAGGATGCAAAAGCCGCCATTCAAAGACTGGCGCAATAACCCCTTACAAAACAACTCCGGCGTGTTTCAAATTCCGGTATTTGAATAAGGAGGCAGCCGAGCCCGGCCAGGCCCATGCGGCTGCCCCCTTTGGAAAACCTCCCGTGAAACGGGAAGCATTT
>NZ_JAWODO010000082.1:0-6911 GCF_046483245.1 Desulfosalsimonas sp.
CAACTGTTTAAAACCACTGTTTAAAACCATAGTCCCAAACCCGGGCAATGACAAAAACAAATACTTGTTATTTTATCCGCATGGGTCAGGCTTGTTTCATGATGGCATCCCGCAGCCCGGCACCCAGTTTCCTGGCGGCTTTTCCGCCTCGGCCTGGGTTTCAAATGTATTTACACCCACTGTATCCACAGAGGCCTCCGGGCCGAAAATCATCTTAAGCCCGGCCATCTCACATGCATCGCCGTAGCCGCAGCTGATGCAGGGAATGTTTCCCTGGATTTTAACGGATCCCAGAAAATTCATGCCCTCTTCCATCATATAGTAAAAAATGCTGTTGGCACCGCTTTCGCAGGCCGGGGGCATGCCTGCACAGTCTTCCGGGATCGCGCATGTCACCACGGCCACGCCGGATTTTCCGCTCATGAATCCATGCTTGTGCCGGAGCGGATACAGCCTTTCGAGAAACGCCTTGGTCCGGGCGTCAATGCTGGAATACGGGGTATAGCCGCCGATTACGAGACCATCTGCCTGTTTGGCTTTTTCCGCCAGCATATTGCCGTCATCGCCGATAACACATTCATTTGTATCCACGCATCCCAGGCAGGCGCGGCAGGGTTCGATTTCAAGCTCACTGAGCTTAAAAAACTCGGTTTCCATGCCTGTGGCTTCCAGCACGGTTTTAACAGCACGGTCTGTGTTGCTGTTTTCAATCGGCGATCCGGACACACCCAAAACTTTCATTTAAACCTCCTTGTCTTGAATTTACAGGACGTTTCCTGCTTCAACCATTTCTTTTTGGCGGAGCAAAAAAAACACTCCGTTTTTTGACGATCAGCGATAAAAAGGTGAAAGCCGCAGGTCATGACAACTTACGAGCAATTTAATGTTGATGGATGGCACCGTAAAAAGTCTAATTTCAGATGGTGCCGTAAAAAGTTCAAGATCAAGGCTTGCGCAATTTCGAAGAATGAAGCGTACTTAGCCGTACGTGAAATTCTGAAAAATTGCGCGTAACGCAGATATTGAACTTTTTACGGCACCATCAATGTTTCCAGTTTAACCATACAATTACGTAATTGCAAACATTTATTGCAAAACGCATGGCCATACAAAACTGGATCCAGTCGGTAAATGAAGCCGGCGGATTCGGAGACTGGTGCTTTAATGTGGTTTTTGAACCGGCAAAGATCCGGGATGCAATTTTAGAAGTTGTCTGAAAGCAGTGCTTGACATGGTGATGCATAAGTGTAACACTACAAGAAAAATATTTGAAAAAAGAGGTTTCACATGCCTTCAAAAAATCCCAGAATCAATGTTGTACTGGAAAAGCCCTTATACAACGCCCTGCATGAGCTTGCCGAAGAACAGGGATTGTCTTTGTCCATGCTGATGCGTGATCTGGCCAGAGAAGCCCTGGAGCTGCGCGAAGACCGGGCTCTGGCCGATTTTGCCGCCCGGCGCGATGAGGATTTTGACCGCAGCAGGGCACTGACACATGAAGAAGTGTGGCAATAGCGTGTCGTTTTCCCTTCTCTATCATCCTGATGTGAAGAAGCGCGATATTCCGAAACTCAATAATGACATCCGGAAACGGGTGAAACGGGCCATAGAAACCCGCCTTCTGGCAGCCCCCCAGGAGTATGGAGAACCCCTGCGCAAAACACTGAAAAACTACCGGAAGCTCAGGGTCGGGGATTATCGCATCGTGTTTAGGGTGGAGGACAATGAGATTTTTGTCCTGGGCATCTGTCACCGCAGAGAAGCCTATCTTTTGATGGAAAAAAGACAAAACCATCTTTTGCAGGAGTAATTACCGCTTATCTTCTTCGCAGCAGGTCATCCAATCGCCCGCACTGCCTGTGGAAAAGATTTCCCGCCGGGTCCCGGGGTCTTTGCAGATCCATTTCAACCACTTTTTTTACCCGCCCGGGATTTTTGTCCATCATGACCACCCGGTCGGCAAGGGTCACGGCTTCCCGGACATCATGGGTGACAAACACGACGGTGTGGGAAAATCGCTTCCAGAGGCTTAACAGCAGCTGCTGCATCTCCTGCCGCGTCTGGGAATCCAGGGCCACAAACGGCTCGTCCATGAGCAGAATTGCGGGCTCCAGGATCAGCACGCGCGCCAGGGCCACCCGCTGTCTCATCCCGCCGGAAATTTCAGAGTGCAGATAGCCGCCAAAGGGCAAAAGACCGACCAAGTTGAGATAGCGCTCCACCATTTCCCGTCTCTGCCGGCGGGAAAAGCTTTTGCCTTTTAATCCAAAGCCGATGTTTTCCGCCACTGTCAGCCAGGGGAAAAGCGCATCCTCTTGGAAAACCACGCACCTGTCCGGGCCGGGGCCGGATATGGGCCGGTCGTGGGCCAGGACCTGCCCGGTGCTGGGCTTTAAAAACCCGGCCAGCACATTTAACAGGGTGGTTTTTCCGCAGCCGCTGGGCCCCAGAACACACATCATTTCACCTGGCTGCACACAAAGCCCGATGTTTTCGAGAATCGGCAGCACAGAGCCGTTGACCTTAAAATGCAGCGCCAGGTCACGGACTTCAAGAATCGGGGATTTTTCGGCATCTGACGGTTTCCCGGCGGAAAGGACTTTTAATTGCGTTGTCATGCCGATCTCCTGGCGCTTTTAAAGCAGAGCCGCAAGGCGGCAGTCAGCATCTGATCGGATATGCGGCCGATCACGGCAATGATGACAATGCCGACGATAATGACATCCGTGCGGCCCACCATGCGGGCGTCCATGATCACGGCCCCGAGACCGTTCTGCACGCCGGTGAGCTCTCCCAGAACCAGGTAGGCCCAGGAAATGCCCAGCCCTAGGCGCAGTCCCGATACCAAAGACGGCATGGCCCCGGGCAGAAGAATCGCAAAGGTTCCGCGCAGGCGGCGAACCCCCATCATGGCCCCGGCCCGCAGCAGCACAGGGCTCACCTGGCGAACCCCGCTGGCGCAATTGATGTAGACGGGGAAAAAAGCAGCCAGGGACACAAGAAACACCGTGGTTTTCATGCCGATGCCAAACCAGATCAGGGCCAGGGGCAGCCAGCTGATTCCCGGAACCGCGCGTATGCCGTTAACCGAGGTGCTCAGCAGCCGATCCACAAACGGCAGCCGCCCGGACATCACCCCCAGAGGAATGCCCACTGCCGCAGCAATCGCAAATCCGGCAAATACCCGGATCAGGCTGGCTTTTGCATCAGCAAAAAAACGGCCTGCGTACATGCCCGTATCCGGACCGCTGAAAATATAAATATAACCGGCATCGATAATCTCTTTGGGGTGCGGCAAAACGTAAGACGGCACAAGACGCAATTCTGCGGCTGCCAGCCATGCCAGGATCAGACTTGCCGGTAGTATCCAGGGCAGCACCCCATTGATACCGGCCCGCGATTTTCCGGCATCATTCATCTGCGCTTATCTCTTTTCGGGCCTGCCGGACAAAAGACAGGTCGATCAACTCCTTGTAATCCGGATGCCGGCGAATCATGCCCAAAGCCTGCATCCGTTCCCCCAGGGCTTTGACCCGGCTGACAAACACCGCATCCATGTCCCAGGCCAGTTCCATGTTGGCCGCGGCCTTTTTCAGAATGATTTTTGGGGTGCCAAACCTGGACGCCCGCTTCAGCCACTGGTCCGGATGGCGGGCAAGATACCGGGTGGCCCGGGCATGGGCCGTGACCATCTTTTGCACCTTTTGAGGATGTTTTTGCGCAAAATCCCTGGTGACCAGCATGCCGGCGTTAATGTCGCCCACGGCCTCATCATAATAGGGATAGGCCAGGATTTTCCCGTAGCCGTTTTCCACAGCCTGTGCAGGAAAGGGCTCCCCGGAGAGAAAAGCATCAATGCTGCCCCTGGAAAGGGCCAGCCCCATGTCGAAAAAATCAATGCGCATCAGGGAAACATCGGTTTTCACGGAAAGCCCGCTGCGGCTCAGGGTCTCGCGCAGCAAAATCTCGTGCATGGTGCCGGGAACATAGCCGATACGTTTTCCCTTCAAATCCGCAACGGTTTCAATGCCGGCATTTTTTCTGGCCACAAGGGCCGAACATTTGTTGCAAAGGGCGGCCACCATCACCACCGGCTGTCCCATGGATGCCGAGTGGATGGCATGGGCAACCGTGGTGCCGCACATATCCAGGCTTCCGGCCAGCAGGGCGTTTTTCTGATCAGCCGGATTGGTGAAGGGATAAACGTTGATCTTATCCCTTTTGGAAACAAAATCACCATAGTAAAACGGGGCGATGGTCTGGGCGGTCTTCCATGTCCCGATGCGCAATTCATCGGCATAAACAGCCCCGGGTCCGGTTGCAGCCAGGCCCAGACAAACGGCAATGATGAGGATGGCTTTAATCAGCGGCTCAGGGCGCATGTTTCTTCCTTTTTTTGCCAGAATGGCTACACCAGAATGGCTACAATTGAGCACCTGCGGCCCGGACGGAGCGGGCAAAGCAGTTGGACGGCAGCATCGGGTCCAGGCCCATTTCCATTTGAATCTGTGCGGTGAACTGCAGAGACCGGCCCCGGCCGCCGCCCACTTGGTCTGCGCCGTCCCGGGGATTTGAGCCCACTTCCGGAAAAAACAGGTTGGCCCCGGCCATCAGTGAGGCGGTATGCGGTTCGTGGGTGCAGTGAGCCCGGGGCACATCCCCTATGACCAGGCGACTGACAGCCACCATGCGGGCCATTTCCCGCTCCGTGATCATGCCGTGTTTTTCCATGGGCGAGCCGGGAAAATTGATCCGGCGCATCACCCCGCTGTAGGTGGCCCCATATCGGCGGGCCAGAAACATCCGATCCACAATTTCCTCAATCTGGTGCTCAGGGCCCACCGGTTCCACGCAATTCATCCATTGCAGCCCCACATCCTTTAGCACCCGGATGGTCTGGATCCGCTTTTTCACCTGAAGGGGGGTGTCCTTGCCTTCGCCCAGGCGCACGGCATGATAGGCCCCCACAAAACCCGCATCCAAAAGCTGTTCGCCTTCCCTGTGGGTAATATCCCGGGTGTTGGCCACAAGCGGTACTGAAACCGTTTTTTTCAAAAGCCTTCCCACCTCCAGCAGCCGCTTGAAGGAATAAGTGCCGGTGGTCATGATGTTTAAGGCATCTGCCTGGTTTTCCTCTCCGATCCGGGCCCACTGCAGAATATCGTCAATGGGAAACTCGATTTTTTCTGTAAAGATTCCGGCTTGTTCCGTCAAGGAACAAAAAAGGCAATTCAAGGGACAGGGCTCCACGTTGACACCAATGTGAAAATGGTTTTCCCCCTTTAATCCAAACTGCTGCCGGCTCATTTGGTTGGCTGTGTGCATCAGGGCATAGTTTTCCCGGGAATCCAGATCCAGATGCATGAGTTCAACGGCTTCCGGCCGGTCAATGCCGTTGAAATCCATGGCCTTTTTCAGAATCTCTCCGATTTTCGGTGCAATTTTCCAGCCCATATCCCTCCTTTGCCTTGCATGGATGCAGATAAAACAGCCTGTTTATTGTTCAGCACTGTTTCAAACAATAGACACAAGGGCAGATATTTTCAACAAATAAGGCGGGTTTATCCCCGGCGGCCGTAATACCCAACCACCCGGGCATATGCGGCCATGGCTCTTTCCGGGGTGTCAAAAAACGGAACCCCGGCGCTGCACAGGCGCGGGCCGGTATCTGCGGGCATGCCGGCAATGCCAACAATGAGAAACGGCTTGCCCGATGATTGCTGCGCCCGGATCATGGCCTCGATATAGGCGTTATTGGTGTTTTCATCCAGGCCCGAACCAATAACGCAAACCGCGTCCACACCGGCATCGGCAGCCGTGATTTCAGCAGCCCTGGCAAAAATGTTCATATCCATATGCGCGTTGAGGCTCACATCCACGGGATTGGACAGGCTGGTGCCAGTGGGCGGCACATGTTCTGCCAGGCGTGTTTTTGTGTTTGCTGACAATTGGGCCAGTTCCAGGCCCTGGCGGCCTGCGGCCTCGGCTGCGGAAACCGCCAGGCCGCCGGGACCGGAAATAATGGCCAGGCACCTGCCGGATACCGGCGAAAGCAGATAAAAAGCCATCATGGTATCCACCCATTGATCCCAGCCTTCAACAGATACTGCATTGCACTGGCGCATCAGGCCCTGCCAGATCCGCCGGGAGCCGGACATGGCACCGGTGTGAGAAGATGCCGCCCGGCCGCCTTCGGCTGTCAGGCCCACCCGCCACAGGACCACGGGTTTTTCCGCAGCCGCGGTTTGCAGGGCGTCAAAAAAATACCGGCCGTCGGTGATGCCCTCCAGATAGGCGCCGATCACATCAGTTTCCGGGTCCCGGGCAAAATAGGAAAGCAGATCCGCGCTCTGGACATCGGCCTCGTTTCCCAGGCTCACGGCCTTGCTGAAGGCCAGGCCCTTTTTCTCCGCCTCCCGGCCGATGATGTTGGCAAGGGAGCCGGAATGGGAGATCAGGCCCAGACGTCCGGGCTTTCGGCACAATCCCGGGAAAAAGGAAAGGCCGGAAGCGGGCACGTAAAGCCCCATGCAGTTGGGCCCGAACAGGCGCATTCCCGCAGCACGGGCTGCGGCCACCATCTCCTCCTCCATGCGCCGACCATTTTCACTGCCGGACTCCCTGTAGCCCGCGGTAAACAAAACCACCCCCTTTACCCCTTTTTCCGCGCACTGCCGGACCACCTCCGGGCCGGCGTCCCGCCTTGTGAGATTGCCGGAGAATTCTGGCAGATCTACCTGGTGCTGTTTCTGATCAGCATCTCGGCTACCTGCCTGGGGCTGCTGGTATCATCCGTCAGCACGTCAGAGGCTTCTGCCATGGCGCTGATCTACTCGTTCTCGTGTTCGATAAATATGTTCCCTTCCTCTTTGATTATCTGTGCGCTCTCTTCTATCGTTATATTATTTTCT
>NZ_JAWODO010000103.1:0-6876 GCF_046483245.1 Desulfosalsimonas sp.
GGCAATGGAAGCCGGTAATGAGAAGACCACCAACGTGGTGATGCTCGGCGCACTTGTCGGTACGGATGTAATGCCGTTCACCTATGAAGAGATGAGGGAAGCCGTTAAAAACTCCGTTCCTAAAATTTAAAATTGCCGTGGCCTCCGGCAAGGGTGGAGTAGGAAAAAGTATGGTTACGTCTTCTTTGGCTATTCTTTTTTCCCGTACTGAAAAAGTAGTTGCTGTTGATGCTCCGTCCTGATGTGAAAATGTTCCCGGACTTGTTTTGCAAGGGAGCGCCGGACCACCCATACCTGTACCGGTTCAGAAAGCTGCAGCAGACTGTGCAGGCAGGGTGCCCACCCCTGGCCTTTGAGTTCCAGGGGGCCGACTTCGTCCACGATGATCAGGTCCGCTCCGCGGCACCTGTGAACTGACAGGGCTTTTTTGCCCCTTTCCATGCTCAGGGCATCAAACATGTAGGGGATGGGCCGCAGTCCCGGCACCCGCATGGAAAGAAGATGCCTGCGGCCTGTATCCAGTTCAAGAAGTTCAAAGCCGTTTCGCATGTTGTTTTTCCAGAGACCGGGGCATGCAATGCCTGTAACCCGTCGTCCGCGGCGTCGGGTTTGCCTGGCCAGCTCCAGAATAAAACCGGTTTTGCCCGAATGCCTGTCTCCTGTCAACAATATCATCGGCGAAATTCCATGACCGGCATGAAATGTTTTTGTCCGCCGGTCAGCCTTGATTCCACAAGCGGCATGCCGTATAGCCGGCTGAGCTGTTTTTGCGTGAGAACAGATTCCGCATCTCCCTGAGCCACTGCATGCCCGGCTTCAAGAAGGACGACCCGATCGGCCACCGCGGCAACGGCATTGGGGTTGTGCATGGAAGCCAGTACGGACAGATTCTGATCCCGGCACAATTTGCGGATTTGATACAATAGATGGTATTGATTGTGGAAATCCAAATGATTTGTGGGTTCGTCTAAAAGCATGACCGGCGCCTGCTGGGCAAGGGCCCGGGCCACGGTGGCCAGCTGGCGCTCACCTCCGGAGATCCGGTTTACCCGGCGCTTTGCCAGATGCGCTGCGCCAAGCAGTTCAAGGGCCTGCCACGCGGTTTTTTCATCCCCGGCGCCCGGCATGGCAAAGCCGCTCAGGTGGGGGTTGCGCCCCATGAGCACGAGATCGAGCACGGTGAACGGAAAGATCTGATCTGATTCCTGCGGAACCAGGCTGATGTATTTTGCCCGGGCAGTGCTGTTTACAAGGTGAACCGCATTGTTATCGACCATTATTTCTCCGCTTTCCGGGTGAAGTATCCCGCATAAACAGTGCAGAAGGGTCGTTTTTCCGGATCCGTTGCGTCCCAGAAGGGCACAGAAACTTCCTCGGGCCACATCAAGGTCTACCTGGTGCAGGACACGGGTGCCATTGTAGGCAAAAGTGATATTTGTGCAAACAAGGCTCATATCCATCCCCTTGCGCGATTTTGATACAGCAGATAAGCAAAAACCGGTCCCCCTGCCATTGCTGTCAGTATGCTCACCGGGAGTTCGGCTGCAGTCAGGCTTCTTGCGGCAAGGTCGGCGGCAAGCAGAAAAGCGCCGCCCATCAGCGCAGTGACCGGTATCATCACCCGGTGATCAGGGCCGGACAAGGTTCTTGCCATGTGCGGAATCACAAGACCGATCCATCCGATCTGGCCGCAGGCCGAGACGATCACGGCCACCATCAGCGAACTGATGCTGATGAAAAAGATCCTGTAACCTCTTGGGTTCAGCCCCAGGGAGGTGGCCTGCACTTCTCCCAGGGAAAGAATATTGAGTTTGAAGCGCAGCAGGTGAACCAGGCTCAAGCCCATCAGAATCACCGGGGCAATCAGGCGCACATCCGCCCATGAGCATCGGTGCATGCTGCCCATGACCCAAAAGACGATGGCCGGCAGCTGGCTGTAGGGGTCAGCCGTGTATTTCAACACCATCAGAAGGGCATTGAACATGGATGTGACCACAAGGCCTGCCAGGATCAGGACCAGAACCGGGCGAACTGCCACGGCCCTGGCAATGCCGGCGGCAAGTCCCACGGCGCTTAAGCCGAATGTAAAAGACAGCACGCGGACAATCCCGAAGGGACTGCCGGGCAGAATCAGCCCAAGGGCCGCACCAAATGCGCATCCGGCCGAAACCCCGAGGATATCCGGAGATACTAGCGGATTTCGAAACAGCCCCTGATAGACTGCCCCGGAAACGGCAAGCCCGGTTCCGCCCAGCACGGCAGTTAAACTGCGGGGCAGGCGCACATCAAAAAAAACAAGGGATTTTGGGCTTGGTTCAAGGTTGCCCTGCGCAATCCAGTGCCGGATCCAGCCGGCAGCATCTGCAAAAGAGATGTGCATCTGCCCGGTAAACAGGGAAAGGAAAAAGAGCAGAACCAAAATCGCACCCAGTATCCATAAGGTTTTCTGATCGTTCATGATCCCGGGTTTCCGTTTGGGGCATCCTGATTCCGGGCGGGATGCGCCGGATCTTTGCGCTCAATTTTGTCATTGAGATGCCCGCCCATTTTGGTGAAGCTTTGTCCGAAAAGGGTTTCGTGAAAATCATTGACCTCCCGGATCAGGCATATGTCTTCAAACTGTTCCGGATAAAGCCTGTCCCCGAGCCATAGCACCCCCAGGACCGACAGGGGGGAGGGAAAATCCCAGGGCGACAGGCTGGAGGGAAAAACATGGATTTCATTTTCCCGCACTGCCGGCAGGAGGGAAAACTGCCGTCGGTTTATAAACGTTTTTGCCTGAAAGCGGCTCATGGGGCTGATGACAATGCTCTCCGGAGCCCAGGTCATGAGCTGTTCCGGGGAAATTTGTTTAAAATGGCCGTGAAGACCGTGGGCTGCATTGATGCCGCCGGCCAGATGAATCATCCGGTCCTGGAGCATGTCGGAAGGAGACGTGGACAAAAATCCGGAAGGACCGGCATAATATACTGTTTTGCGTTCCCCCGGATCCAGATTCTGCACCCGTTTTCCGACCCGTGCCAGCATCCGGTCCATTGCCTGGATGACCGCATCGGCCCGCCGGGGTTTTCCAATGGCCGAAGCCACCATAATCAATGTCTGCTTTATGGACGCAAAGGTTTCCGGTGCAATCAACACGGCCGGGCAGCCGGAGTTCTGGAGCCTGTCGGCCATCTGAACGCCTGTTTTCTGATAAGACAGAATCACCAGATCCGGATCCAGGCTGAGCACGGTTTCAAGATTGATTCCGCTGGATTTGGAGCCAACGCCCGGCAGATCCGCCAGCTCCGGTGCCACGGCCAGAACCAGGGGATCGTGCCGCGACGAGTTATCAAGCCCGACAAAGGCGTCTGCCCCTTTCAGGCACAGCACCATCAGTGTTGCGGGTTTAAACGTGGTCACCAGGCGGCTGACATTGTCGGGTATTTTGACTTTCCGTCCTGCTGCATCGGTTATGATTCTTTCAGCGCAGGCCCGGGATGCCGTTATGACCAAAAGACAGCATGCGACAGTTATCAGAAATAGTTTTTTCATATGTCCAAAAATTGATGACACCGTAAAAAGTGTGATTTCAGATGGCGCCGTAAAAAGTTCAAGATCAAGGCTTGCGCAATTTCGAAGAATGCAGCGTACTTATCCGTACGTGAAATTCTGAGAAATTGCGCGTAACGCAGATATTGGACTTTTACGGCGCCATCAAAAACTGGCTTTGAGCCCGGCAATGGCATTTCTGCCCGGGGCGGGAAAACCAATTTCCGATTCATAATCTTTGTCAAACAGGTTTTCGCATTCAAGCCAGGCCGTCAACTTTTCGGTAATTTGTTTTGTTATTCGGCCGTTGACAGTAAAATAGTCTTTTGTGTTTGTCATTTCCTCGGCTGGTTTTGCAGGGGTGGGCAGATCTTCATAGATCTTGTCCACATAAATCCCGCGCAGGTTCAGCCGGGTGTTTATCCATGGAATCAGCCCATCAACGCCAATGACAAACTTGTTTTCCGGCACACCTGCGACCTTTTCCGTAAGGGCTATGGCGCTTTTATTCTCAGCATTATTGTAGGTATAATCAATACTTGCACTCAAATCCGGGATAGGGGTGTAGCTGAGGCCGATTTCTGCGCCTTTCATTTCAACGTCTTCAACGTTGATGTAGACATCGTCCCTGGAATCATCCTCCTGATAATCCCTGGAGATCCAGTCGGAAATATCATGATAAAATCCTTCAACCCGCAGATGAAAAACCCCGGCAAAGGTTCGCTGCACACCCAGTGTATAATTGATGCTCTGCTCGGAATTCAGGTTTGGGTTGACGGCCCTTCCGGAGTATAGTTGGTTCAGGGTGGGAAAACGGGTTTTTTTCGCCACCGAACCATATACCCGGGTGGTATCGGCAAATTGCCAGCTCAGTCCGGCCATGGGGTTGAATTCAGCGCTGGTGTCCGTGCCGTCCAGATCCGTTTGCCCGGCAAACAGGTCGTTTTCGTCAAAAACGGCTTCTTCGGCATCATTGACCTCAAACCAGTCATAACTGGCGCCGATCACGGCCGTCAGGCCGTTGTCAAAGAAAAACTCATGTTCCGTGCCAATTGATCCGGTATAGGACTCAAATTCGTTAAACGGCAGATTCGCACCGGCCCGGTCTTTGTGGATGTCTTGCTTATAGTGAACCGAAAAATGGCCCGTGTACCAGTCGGCCGCGTCAATATCGGCAATCATGGAGCCGCCCACGTAGCTGTCATCGTATGTGCTTGTGGCAATTTTCTCGGTTAAACCGGGATCCGCATAAAAGACGAAATCATCCTCGTGCTCATGGTAAAACAGTTTGCCCCTCAGGGTGAGCCAGGAAACAATATTCTGTCTGCCGCTGAAATCAATGCCCCAGTCGTCATAGTTTTTAAATCGGCGGAAGTTTGAAAATCCCGCATCATCGCCCCTGGAGGGAAAGATTTTGTACTCATCTGTTTGAAAGGGATTCCCTCTTTCGGCCTGTATCATGTGCAGACTGACAAAATATTCGGAATTTTCGGAAGGGGTGATGCCAACCCGGCCCCAGAAAGAATCCTGCTCTGAATCCGCGTTGTTCCTGAAACCACCGTTTTCTGTAATCATGGGATCTCCCATGAAGGTTTTTTTGGGTGTTGCCGTTTCAGGATCGAAATCGTCTGACATCCGGAAGCCATCGGTTTCACGCCGGCTGTAGCTGAGCCAGTAGTTGATTTTTCCGACCTGGTTTCCGTGGGACAATACCGTGCGGTAGGTGTCGTTTTCACCGATTTCCTGGGTGAAGCTGAAGGAGGGGTCCTTGGTGCCTTTTTTGGTGACCACGTTGATAACCGCGGTCTGGGTGTTGGCGCCGTAGAGCACTGAAGGGGCGTTTTTGGTGATTTCAATTTTGGAGATCATTTCCGCCGGAATCTGATCCAGGTTCAGCTTGCCATAGTAGGTTTCATAAAAGGGAATGCCGTCGATTAAAAACAATGATTTTTCAGTGCCAAAACCGTGTATGGAGATTTCCGGCTCATTTTTGCTGCCACGGGTCACTGTGATGCCGGGGGCAAAACTCAAGGCCTGGGCAAGGGTCTTGCTTCCGGTTGCTTCAATTTCTTCCTGGTCCATTTCATGGTTGATGGCGATATCCTTGACTCCGGATTTTTTACCCTTCACCACAATTTCCCCCAGTTCAAATCCAGGCTCACTGCCGGGTTGTGCCAGAATCCAGCCGGGATTTATCAGAATACATAAAAATCCGATTAAAAGTGTTCCGGTTTTGTCGTGCATGGCATTCTCCCTGAAAACGGTTAACAGTAAATGCGGAGGCCGAACAAATCGTTATGCTATATTTAGCATAACGATTCATAAAGGACGTGTTTACTTCTGTCAACCAGAAATCCCTGGTATCGGCGCAGCATTTTTGGATTCCCAAATCTGATGGCACCGTAAAAGTCCAATATCTGCGTTACGCGCGATTTCTTAGAATTTCACGTACGGATAAGTACGCTGCATTCTTCGAAATCGCGCAAGCCTTGATCTTGAACTTTTTACGGCGCCATCTGAAAATTGACTTTTTACGAGCGCGTCAAATCTGAGGACGACAAGGGAGGTTAAAACAGAGCTGCGGGGAAAAAATTTTTTGGCGGCATTTATTCCGGTTCTGATTCCGGGGGACTCGCGCCTGCGATTTTGATATTCAATATGTTTTCAAGCTGTTTAAACTGTTCGTCGGTCTCGTGTTCAATATCCTGCTGCAGTCGTGTAAAGGCACGGACGAGCTCTTCAGCCAGCGGGGTCAGGCAGGAGCCCCCTCCGGCCGCCCCTCCGATTCGTTTTTCCAGCAGTTGGGCGCCCAGGCGCTCTTCGGTGGCATGGATTCTTGCCCATACCGCCCTGTAGCCCATTTTCAGCTCCTTGGCCGCTGCATGGATGGAGCCGGTTTTTTCAATAGCCTTTAAAATGCGCAGCCTTCCGGAGGCAAACACCACTTTTCCGTCCGCATCCTCAAGCCATATCTTCGAACGGCTGTATAGTTGTTTTGATGGTATTGCCATTTCATTGCTCTTTTGATTTTCAGATTATATCCAGATATTTTTCAGGATTACGCAATCATTGCAGAAAATACAAGTTTATTGATTCCCCCAAGGTTTCAGGCCTGCTGGCGGCACCATGTCTCCTGTGTGAAAAACAGAAGCACAAGAGAAATCGCCACCCATGCCAGCATCAGGCTGAATCCTTTTTGATAGGCGGCCAGGGAATATATTTTCACCCCTTCTGACATGCCCCCCTGCCAGCATCTGTCCAGCACCCAGCCCACAGCGGGCTGCAGCAGCATGGGGCCGGCCATCACGCCCATGTTGATCACTCCGGATACCGTGCCGGCAAGCC
>NZ_JAWODO010000104.1:0-20700 GCF_046483245.1 Desulfosalsimonas sp.
GGATATTCCGTTGTGGGTGCAATTGCCCAAATTTGCCGCCGAAGGCATGGTGGCCCAGTTTTCCAAAGGAATGCCGGGCCTGACACGACAGAATGACAAGATTTTCGTGGATTCGGCTGATGAGCGTTTCGATGACGCCCTGATGGGTTTCTACGAGGCCTACATGGAAGTGACCGAAGGCGGCCGGGACATCGCGGAATCGCGTTTCGCCATCCACGAAGACGATGCCCCGGGGTTTTATGTGTTCATGCGGGAACTCGACCGCGGCCGGTGTTCGCCCGTGGCTGTCAAGGGCCAGGTAACCGGACCCTTTACATTCGGCACCGGCCTGGTGGACAAGGAGGGGCGGGCCGCCTTTTACAACGAGCACATCCGCGATGCAGCGGTCAAGCTCATCGCCATGAAAGCCCGATGGCAGGTCAACCAGTTGAAAAAATACGGACTGCCGGTGATCCTGTTTTTCGATGAGCCCGCCCTTGCCGGCTTCGGCTCCTCTGCATTTATCAGCGTGTCGCGCGGGGAAATCGACGCCTGCTTTGCCGAGGTCATCGAAGCCGTGCATGCCGAAGGCGGTCTTGCCGGGGTGCATGTGTGTGCCAATGCCGAGTGGCCTGTGATTCTGGAATCGGATGCGGATATCGTCAGTTTTGACGCGTACTCTTATTTTGACAAATTTATTTTGTATGCCGACGCCATCCGGTCGTTTTTAAATGACGGCCGGATTCTTGCCTGGGGAATTGTGCCCACCGGGGATACCGAAGCTATTGAGTCCGAAACCCCGGAATCTCTCTATTCCCTGTGGCAAGACCAGGCCGAACGCATTGAAGCACTGGGTTTTGAAAGGGACCAGGTGATCGCGCAGTCTCTGATTACTCCGAGCTGCGGCACCGGCTCGCTTTCCCTGGAGCATGCCATGCGGGTCATTGACATGAACCGGCAGGTCTCCGAGAAAATACGCAGCAGCCGTTAACAATCGGCTGCAAATATCCAGACAAGGCAGGATTGAATAATTATGACGAAACAATTACAGGAAAAAGATCAGTTCAGCGGTGCAAAACGTTATGTCCTGGACCCGGAACTGGCAAGGATTGTTAATATTTCCAGGTCTCTGGAAATGCCCCTGCTGTTAAAGGGCGAGCCCGGAACAGGAAAGACCATGCTGGCCTATGCCATTGCCGAAAGTCTGCACATGCCGCTGATCGTGTTAAATGTCAAATCCAATATGAAGCTCATTGACGGCCTTTACCAGTATGATACCCTCACCCGGCTCAATGACAGCCGGTTTGGCGATTCCACCCGGGATGTGAGCCGGATCGAGGATTATATCAAGATGGGCAAGATCGGCCAGGCGTTTACCGCGGAAGAACGCACCGTCTTGCTGATTGATGAAATCGACAAAGCGGATACAGACTTCCAGGATGACATGCTTGATGTGCTCGATCAGATGGAATTTGACATCATTGAAATCGACAAAACCATCCGGGCCCGCCACAGGCCGGTGATCATCATCACCTCCAACGCCAAGAAGGATCTTTCCGATCCTTTCCTGGGCCGGTGCAATTTTCATCATATTGCCTTTCCGGATCCCAAAATGATGCGCAAAATCATCCAGGTGCATTTTCCTGAGATTGATTCAGACTTGATGGATCATGCCATCAACACCTTCTATCAACTCCGGGAAATCGACATGGTGGAAAAAAAGCCTGCAACCCGGGAATTGATCAACTGGATACGGGCCCTTTCGGCGGACCCGGACTTCAAGCCCAAACAGCTGGCCAAGGGCGAGCTGCCCTACCTGGGGGTGTTGTTTAAAAAGAGCCAGGACTATCAGTATGCAGCTAATCAGGTACAGCGCAAAAAACGGTTCTAGAGGCGGGATGCCATGTTTGTGGAGTTTTTTTACAAGCTCAAGGATGCGGGGGTGCCGGTTACGCCCACGGCCTTTTTGACCCTGCACAAGGCCCTGGCAAACGGGCTGATTTTTTCCCTGTCGGATTTTTACACTGCATCCCGGGCCATTCTGGTCAAAAGTGAACGGTATTTTGACCTGTTTGACCAGATTTTTGCCCATTATTTCGAGGGTGCGGAATTGCCGGACATGGAGGGTTTTGAGCTTGACGAGATCGCAAGGGCCCTTCTGGACCAGTGGCTGACCGATTCGCAGTCCGTGGCCGATGCCCTGGGGGTCAATGCCGCAGATCTGCAGAATTTGTCGCCTGACGAGCTGATTGAATATTTCAAGGAACGCTTAAAAGAGCAGACCGAGCGGCATGACGGAGGAAACCGGTGGATCGGCACCGGCGGGACCTCTCCGGTGGGTCATTCCGGATATCATCCGGGAGGCTTGCGAGTGGGCGGCGAATCCCGCAACCAGTCGGCCATTAAGGTGGCCAATGAAAGACGGTACAAGGATTATTCCCGCATGGGGCCCCTGACCCAGTCATCCATGGGCGAGGCCTTAAAGCGCCTGCGCAACCTTGTGCCGGCCGGGCCCAAGGATCAGCTCAATATAGACGAAAGCATTTATCAGACCATGAAAAACGCCGGCGATATCCAGATCGTATTTGATCGGCGCTTAAAAGACCGGCTCAAGGTGATCCTGGCCATTGATAACGGTGGCTACTCCATGGATCCATATGTGCACGTGGTCCGGACTCTGTTTAATTACGCCCGCTCCCAGTTCAAGGAGTTGAAAACCTATTTCTTCCACAACACCATCTATGACACGGTGTGGGAGGATCCGGCCCGGTATCGCAAGCCCAAACCGGTGGCCGAATTTGTGAGAAATGATCCGGACACGCGCCTGATTTTGGTGGGCGATGCCAGCATGGCCCCTTATGAATTGATGGCCAGGGACGGCTCCATTTACGCCCACGAGCGCAGCGGCAAGGCCAGCATTGAACAGTTGCGGTTTCTGGCCGAAACTTTCCCGCACAATGCCTGGTTAAATCCCGTGCCCGCCCGCATGTGGCCCTACACCCGGACCATCAACGCCATTGCCCAGATTTTTCCCATGTATGAACTAAGCATTGACGGGCTTGAACAGGCGGTAAACCAATTGATGGCAGCCTAAAACAGGAGGTTTTTCCAATCATGTATCCGGCAACAACTTCGCGCAGATTTACGGCAATGATCATCTGCCTGATGGTTTTCACAATGCTGGCCGCGGCTACAGCCGCAGCAGAGGCCCGGCGCATGGCCGTATCCGTGGATGTGGCCAATACCCGCTCCGGACCCGGCACCCAGCACGAAAAACTTTGGCAGATGGAGCTCTATACCCCCTTGGACGTTCTTGAGACCCAGGGTGACTGGTATTTTTTCGAGGATTTCGAAGGCACCCGGGCCTGGATTCACAAGGACCTTGTGGCAGACATCAAAACCGTGATCACCAAAAAGGGCGTGATCAACATCCGCACCGGCCCGGGTACCAGCAATGACGTGGCTTTTCAGGCCGAAAAAGGCGTTCCTTTCAAGGTTTTGGAAGAAAAGGGGGATTGGATCCATATCCAGCATGCTGACGGGGAAAAGGGCTGGATCTACAGCGGCCTGGTATGGTAAATTTTCGAATTGTCACGCATTTTTTAAGTTAAAGGAAAGGATTTATATATGACCATCTCATTTGATCCGGACCGCAGCGCCATTGTGTGCGTGGGTTCGGCACTCGTGGATATGCTGGCCGGGGAGGATGACAGTTTCCTTGAAGCCGTTGGTGCTGCCAAGGGCGGCATGACTTTGGTGGAGCAGACCTTTATTGACGATCTTGTATCCAAAACCGCCAACCCCCCCACTGTGGTCAGCGGCGGATCGGCCTGCAACACTGCCGTTGGCGTCGGCTGCCTGGGCGGAGCCGCCCGTTTCGTGGGCAAGCGGGGAGAAGACGAACTGGGCGACGTGTTTGAAACCGACCTGATGGCCCAGCGGGTGGAGCCGTACCTGTTCCGGTCCGAAGCGCCCACCGGCCGGGTGTTGTCGGTGATTACCCCGGATGCCCAGCGCACCATGTTTACCTATCTGGGGGCGTCTGCGGAAATGCGGCCCGAGGAAATCACCCGGAAATGTTTTGACGGTGCGGCCATCGTGCACGTGGAAGGCTATCTGCTGTTTAATCCGGATCTGATGATGGCGGTGTTAAAAGCCGCAAAGGCTTCGGGCGCCAGAATCAGCCTGGATCTGGCCAGTTTCAATGTGGTGGAGGAATCCAGGGCCCTGTTAAACGACATTGTGGCCGATTATATTGACATTCTGATCGCAAACGAAGACGAGGCCTTTGCCTATACCGGCATAAAAGATGAGCAGGCCTCGCTTCAGGAGCTGGGCCGGAACACGGAAATCGCGGTGTTAAAAACCGGGCCCAGAGGAAGCATGATCCTGCACAAAGGGGAGACCACCCGGGTTGAAGCGCTGGGTGACGGATGCGCCGTGGACACAACAGGGGCCGGAGACCTCTGGGCAGCCGGTTTTCTTTTTGGCCTGGTTAACGGCTATTCCTTTACAAAAAGCGGAAACCTTGGTTCGGCCTGCGGATACGAAGTTTGTCAGCTGGTGGGCGCCAAGGTCGAGGAAGCAGGCTGGCAGCGCATCAAGAAGCTGCTGCCGGAAAATGCCTAAAATATTTGATAAAAAGTGATGCAACATGGCTGAAAAAAACACCGGGCCGGCAGATACAGGGCATTCAGAGCTGCCTGATGATTCGCTGCAGCAGTTTTTAAAAAAGATTGCAGGTGTTGCCCTCACCTACCAGAAGCAACTCATCATCGCCGGAGCCGGACTGATATGCCTGATTTTGGTGCTTTCCGGCGTGTTTTATTTCCTGGCACAAGCACAGAACAACGCTTCGGCACGCCTGCTGGAAATCAGCCGGCAGGCAGAGGCCATTGATTCGGAGCAAAACCCGGAAGCCTACGAGGGCATCAAGGACCGTTACGCGGCCCTGATTGAAGATTACGGGTATACGGACGCCGGCGAAATGGCCCTGCTCCGGTATGCGGCATTGTGCCTGGAGACCGGAGAGCCCGATCGCGCCCTGTCATTATATGAGACCGCCTGGCAAAAGCTGAAAAATAATGATCAGTTCAATTTTCTGGTGCTAAACGGCATGGCCCACGCCCATGCGGCCATGGAAGACTATGAGCAGGCGATTTCTTATTTTCAGCAGGTACTGGAAAACCAGAGCACGGTCATTGATGATCATGCCCTGTTTAATCTCGGGCTGCTTTACGAGAAAATGGGAGCGCCGGAAAAAAGCCGGCAGGCCTTTGAGCAGCTTGTTTCCGAGTATTCGGATTCCATGTTTGCCGACGCGGCCCGGGCCAGGATTTCCGGCTGACACAGGCCATATCGGCGTTGGGCATTTTCAACCATTTTTCGCGGAAAATGCCGTATCATGACCTTCCAGGCCGAATCAGAGAATCAGACCCTTTCCGGCCAGATTGAGCGGGTGACCTACACAAATCCGGAAAACGGTTATACCGTGGCCCGGATGCGGGTCCGGGGGCGGCGGGAGCCGGTGACCGTGGTGGGTCGGTTTACGGATCCGGCGCCCGGAGAGGCCCTGGAAATCACCGGCTTCTGGAAACTTCATCCCACTTACGGCGAACAATTTGAAGTTCGCTCCTATCGCAGCATTACCCCATCGACTACCAACGGAATTCGCAAATACCTGGGCTCCGGCATGATCCGCGGAATCGGTCCGGTAATGGCGGAACGGATTGTGGACCGGTTTGGCAAGTCTGCACTGGATGTGATTGAAAACCATCCTGAAAAACTCCGGGAAGTCGAAGGCATTGGCGAAAAACGCATTGAGATGATCCAAGCTGCCTGGGCCGAGCAGCGCGAGGTCCGCAATGTCATGGTTTTTCTCCAGTCCCACGAGGTCAGCGCGGCCTGGGCTGTGCGCATTTTCAGGCAATACGGCCGGGATGCCATTGATGTGGTCACCGCCAACCCTTATCAGATGGCAACCGATATTTCCGGTATCGGGTTTTTGACAGCCGACCGGATTGCCTCCTGCCTGGGTTTTGAAAAGCAAGATCCCCTGCGCATCAAAGCCGGAATTTTGTATGTACTCAACCAGTTGGCAGAAGACGGGCATGTGTTCTATCCCCGGGCTCTGCTTGTGGAAAAAAGTATGGAAATCCTGGAGGCGGCACCAGAGCGCATTTCCGGTGCCATTGCGGAAGCAGCCGAAGACCAGGAACTGGTCATAGACGATGAAGGACAAAAAGATCCGGCAGCCGACCAGGCGGTTTACTTAAAGCGGTTTTTCGTGTGTGAAACCGGTATTGCCCGTCATTTTGTCCGTCTGCTGGGCGCACCCAAGGCGGTTCGTTCCATTGACGCCCCCCGGGCCCTGCAATGGGTCCAGAAGCGGCTTGATTTTGAACTTGCGGAAAAACAGCAGCAGGCGGTGAAATGCGCGGCTCAAAACAAGGTCATGGTCCTGACCGGAGGTCCGGGCACGGGCAAGACCACAATTATCCGGGCCATGTTAGAGATTTTTAACCAGCTTTCGGCGAAGATCATGCTGGCAGCCCCCACGGGCCGGGCAGCCAGGAAAATGAGCGAGGCCACCGGCCATACGGCTATGACCATTCACCGGATGCTTTCCTTTAACTATCAGGCAGGCGGTTTTCAGAAAAACCAGGACAATCCCTTAAAATGCGACCTGCTCATCGTGGACGAAGCCTCCATGATCGACACGGTGCTCATGTATCACCTGGTAAAAGCCGTGCCTCCGGCCGCCACCCTGGTGCTGGTGGGAGATGTGCATCAGCTGCCGTCGGTGGGGCCGGGAAACGTGCTGGCAGATATTATTGCCTCCGGTGCCGTGCCGGTTGTAGGCTTAACCGAGATTTTCCGCCAGGCCCGCAAAAGCCGCATCATTGTAAATGCCCATCGGATCAACAGCGGCCGGATGCCGCAGATGGATGCAAACCACGATGAAACCGATTTTTTCTTCATCGAGCAGGCCGATCAGGAAAAAGTTGTTGACACCATAGTGGAATTGGTGTCAAAACGCATTCCCCGGCGATTCGGATTTGATCCCGTCAGCGAAATTCAGGTGATCAGTCCCATGCACCGGGGCACTGCCGGCACGGCGGCTTTAAACCGTGTGCTCCAGGAAACCCTGAATCCGGGCACCCCTCAGATAGCCAGCGGAAGCACAGTTTTCAGGCTTTATGACAAAGTTATGCAGACCCGCAACAATTACGACAAGCAGGTGTTTAACGGGGACATGGGGCGCATTTCCGGTTTGGACGAAGAAACCCGGCAGGTGGAGATCGACTTTGACGAGCGCCGGATCAGCTATGGGTTCACCGAGCTTGAGGAGGTGGTGACCGCATATGCCGTATCCGTGCACAAGGCCCAGGGCTCTGAGTTTCCGGCGGTGGTCATGCCGCTTTTGACCCAGCATTACATGATGCTGCAGCGCAACCTGGTCTACACGGCAGTCACCCGTGGAAGGGGCCTGGTGGTCATGGTGGGGGCCAAAAAGGCCATGGCCATCGCAGTGAAAAACGACACTCCGGCCAGGCGCCATACCCGGCTGGCTTGGCGGATTGCCGGGATCTGCGGGAAATTTGTCGGCATAAACCCGGGATAAGGAGAATTTGAGGTGAAAATCATCATAGTGGGCGCAGGCGAGGTGGGATACCACATTGCCAGCCGCATGGCCTTTGAAAATAAGGAAGTGGTGGTCATTGACCGAAACACGGAAGCCATCAAGCGCCTTTCAGACAACCTCGATGTGGAGGCGGTAAACGGATCCGGCAGCAGCCCCCGGGTGCTCAAGGAGGCCGGGTTAAAGGAGACGGAGATTTTGCTTGCGGTCACAGACAGCGATGAAACCAATCTTGTGGCCTGCATGATGGCAGACGTGATCTCGCCGACCACAAAGAAGCTCGCCCGGATCCGGGAAGGCGACTTTGACGCCTATCACCAGGTGTTCCACGATCAGGCCCCCCACATTGACACGGTGATCAACCCGGAAATCGAGGTGGTCAAAAGCATTGAGCAGTTTCTGCGCATCCCCGGGGCCGTGGATGTCAGTGATTTTGCCGACGGAAAGCTGAAGTTCGTGGGCCTGTACCTGGATCCCGGCAGCCGGCTGGCGGGTATCCGGTTAAAGGAAATCCCGGAAAAAATCGAGCCCCGGATCCTGGTGGCAGCCGTGGTAAGAGACGAGGAACTGGTCATCCCGGGCGGGGACTTTCGCCTGAGCGCCGGGGATCTGGTTTACTTTATCAGCGAAGAAAAGGGCTTGGTGCCAATTATAAAGGCATTTGACAAGCAGGCCCGCCCAGTGCGCCGAACGCTGATCGTCGGCGGCGGGCGTATCGGCACCCGGCTGGCTGCCGTACTCGAAAAAGGCGGCATCCAGACAAAGATCATCGAGCGTTCGGCACAACGCTGCAGCGAGCTGGCCGCGGAAATGAAAAAGGCTGTGATCATCCAGGGCGACGGCTCGGACCAGCGACTTTTAATCGAGGAAAACATCCGGGAAATGGATGCGGTGGTGACTTTGACCAACGACGAGGAAACCAATATCCTGGTCTCGCTTCTGGCCAAACGGATGGGGGCCGGAAAAACCATTACCAAACTAAACAAGTTCAGCTATTTTCCCCTGATGCCGGCAATCGGCATCGAACAGGTGGTCAGTCCGAGGCTTTCGGCCATCAATACCATCCTCCAGCATATCCGCCGGGGCAAGGTCCTGTCGGTACGCACACTTACAGACGAGCAGGCTGAGGTGCTGGAAGCCGAAGCTCTGGAAACATCTGATATTGTAGGAAAACCCCTTCGTAAATCCTGTCTTCCCAAAGGCTCGCTGGTCATCGGGATCATCAGAAACGGCCGGGTAATCATTCCTTCTGGCGACAGCCTGATCGAACCCGGCGACCGAGTCATCATTTTTGCCAAGCGCCAGGTTATCTCCAAAATCGAAAAGATTCTCATGGTAAAACTGGAGTTTTTCTAGATGCGCTGGGCATTCGTGTTTCAATACACGGCAATCCTGGTTTTTTGTCTGGGGCTGGCTCTGGTTGTGCCCGCGGGTGTGGGGGCGTTTTACGCGGACGGCAGCGCCCGGAGCCTGCTGATGTCTGCGGCAATTGCAGTGTTTTGCGGCGCGGCTTTGTTTTTAACCTTCCGGCAGCCCAGGACCGAATATATCAGCCAGCGCGAGGGCATGGCCATCGTGGCCCTGGGATGGACGGCCATCGGCTTTTTCGGGGCGCTTCCCTTTTATTTCTCCGGGTTTTTCCCGGTGTTTGTGGATGCCTTTTTTGAGTCTGTATCCGGATTTACCACCACCGGCGCTTCGGTGTTGACCAATATCGAGGCCGTGCCAAGGGGGCTTTTATTTTGGCGAAGCTTGATCCAGTGGCTCGGCGGCATGGGAATTATCGTTTTGACCATTGCCATTCTGCCCTTTCTGGGAGTGGGCGGATTCCAGCTCTATAAGGCAGAGGTGCCCACCCCCATGCCCGACAAGTTAAAGCCCAGGATCAGCGACACCGCCAAGCTGCTGTGGAAAGTCTATGTCCTGTTTTCCGTACTTGAGGTGGTTTTGCTGCTGGCCGGCGGCATGACGGTCTATGACGCGGTCTGCCATACCTTTACCACCATGCCCACCGGCGGGTTTTCAACAAAAGGCCTGTCGATCGCCCATTATGACAGCCTTTATATCGATATCGTGATTATGGGCTTTATGGTGATTGCAGGGATCAATTTTTTTCTGCATTACCAGATGCTCCGGGCACGGCCCCTGGCCTACTGGCGTGATCCGGAATGCCGGTTTTATCTGTTGACCCTGGTTGTGCTGATCTTTGTGGTCAGCTTTTTTATCAACGGGCAGGTCTATGAAAGCCTCGGGGAAAGTTTCCGGTATGGTGCCTTTCAGGTGATTTCCATTCTGACCACTACCGGCTATGCCACGGCCGACTATAACCAGTGGCCGGCAGTGGCCCAACTCATCATTTTGACCTGCATGTTTTTCGGGGGCTCTGCGGGCTCCACCGGCGGCGGCATGAAAATAATGCGCATCATGCTGTGCGTGAAGTTTTGCTACAAGGAGCTTTTCAACCTGGTGCATCCCCATTCGGTTTCTTACGTGAAAATCGGCGGAAAACCGGTATCCGGCGTGGTCATCAGCAGTGTCCTGGGTTTTCTGGCCCTGTACATGGGCATTTTTGTGCTCTGCTCCATTGTGCTGGCGTCCATGGGCGTGGATTTTGTCACCTCGTTTTCAGCCGTGGCTGCATCCATCGGCAATATCGGCCCGGGCCTGGCCCTGGTGGGACCGGTGGGCAATTATTCTGAAATCCCCTACTTCGGCAAGTGGCTGCTGTCCTGGTGCATGCTTCTGGGCCGACTGGAAATTTATACGGTGATTATTTTTCTGGTGCCGGAATTCTGGCGCAAATAGCACGGTGCACGGAAACCGGCCAAAAAGGACTTGCAAAAAATCCCGTTTGGACTAAATTTTATTATTGACAGGCCCTGTTCGAATCGATACAAGGAATACTTTATTAGCCGCTGGACTGGGGCCGTTAACTCAGTTGGTAGAGTATCTGCCTTTTAAGCAGAGAGTCGTTGGTTCGAGTCCAACACGGCCCACCAGATACATATTGAATATGCTTGCGTCCCCATCGTCTAGCCCGGTCCAGGACACCGGCCTTTCACGCCGGCGACAGGGGTTCAAATCCCCTTGGGGACGCCACCTTGCCAAAGATTCCATGTGTTCATGTGTAATGTTCATGTGGAATTTTTCTTTTTGTCCCAGCAATTCACGGTGAACGTTAAGACCCCCCAATATCAAGACGGATGACCTTTACCTTTCGCAATGTTTCTGCCTGTTTTTTCTTCTAAAAGAAAAAATAAACTACCCTTCAAAAACTACATAACCTCTTAATATAATTAAAAATAAAAAACTTAGACACTATTTTCCATATATGGTAGCCTCTATTTCAGCATCGTCGATATATAGAGGATACCAGCGTGCAACCGAAAAAACATCTCAGCTTCAGCAATCTGAGAAAAACCATCTCAGAGCGTGCTCTTCATATTGAAGATCCGCGCCGGGAGGGCAGTGTTGCTCATAGCATCCATGATTGCTGCCTCAGCGGCTTTGCCATGATGTTTTTTCAGGATCCATCGATACTGGCCTTTCAAAGACGCCTGCAAGACGATGGTCATAAAAACAATCTGCAAACGATATTCGGTGTCGGCTCAATCCCAAAAGCCACACAGCTTCGGGACGTTATCGACATGATTCCTTCATCATCGTTTGACCCGATATTTTCCGATTTCTTCAGCTTTTTACAAAGAGCCAACCAGCTCAAAAAATTTCAGTTTTTCAAAAAACAGTACCTGATCTCAATCGATGGCACCCAGTACTTTACTTCCGAGAACCTCTCCTGTAGCGGGTGTCTGGAGAAAACTTCCAGAAAAACTGGAAAAACCACTTATTCCCATCAGTTTCTTGGTGCCTCCATTGTTCATCCGGACCAACGGCAAGTCATTTCTTTAGCTCAGGAACCCATTCAGAATACAGATGGCAGCACCAAACAGGATTATGAGCGCAATGCCGGAAAGCGCCTGATACAGAAAATACGAAAAACACATCCGAAACTTAGGGATTGACGGTGAGGCTCCAGAGGGGTAAATTTTATATATACCTTCTTAATCTTCAAGGCAATGATCCAGATTTAGAATTTGGATAAGCCTCATTGCCAAATTATCCGCCAATGCCTGAAATATTTCGAGATCTTTTTTCTTGAATCGGCCTTTTTTATAGTCGTTGAATTGTAGAAGCCCCAGCCTTTGGCCTTTGTAAACCAACGGGAACAGAGCTACGGATTCTAACTTCTATATGAGCCCGAAAAAACTGGCTGTCAAATATTTTGTTAGATTCCAAAAAATGTACATCGGCTATTCTCCAGCAGAATTTCGGGTAAGGGGTTTTGAGGAATGGCGGATTCAAGGCGCATTTTGGGGAGGACCCAGGAATATTCCATTCTGTGGCAAGTTATGTCGTCAGTTGAATTATGTTTTGAGAAATTTAATTCCGTCCATATATAGATCCATCCATATGATTCCCGAAAATTCAGCAAAATCCATTTCATTCTTTTAATTTTTTTGTCCCCAAGCCAACTGGGATTATAATATATTCGGGAGGTTTTTTTGCCATGAAAGACATCCCCAATCATTTATATGCTTAGTTGAACTGTTCCGTTTGCAGACTGCTGGGCCTTAAAGCCTGCACTTTCGATAACATTTATTAAGAGGTGGCTATCATGATCCGACACATCACATTTACCTTGCTTTTTGCAGCACTTGTATTTTTACCGCTTTCAGCCATGGCGGCTGATCACGAGTGTGTAGTGGAAAACGTTTTTATCATCCTGTCAAGTGAGTCACCTCAGACCCAGGGCATGGCTATGGTACTGGCCAACACCATGGCCGATGAGGGGGCCACCGTGGATGTCCTGCTGTGTGATGCAGCCGGCGATATGGCCCTGGCGCAAGGCAACGGTGGACCCCAGCTTGCCCCCAGGGGCTTTACGCCCGGGAAGCTTCTTGGGGCTCTGGTGGAGAAGGGAGCGTCTGTGTCTGTTTGCGCACTTTATCTTCCCAACAGCGTCTACACGGAGACGGATCTGGCAGAGGGGGTTGCGGTTGCCAAGCCACCGGAAATGACGGCTCTGATGAGGGATCCCAAAGTTCGCGTTTTCACTTTCTGAAAGAGGGTCTATCTGAGGGGACCTTTTGTTCTCAGCCCCAGGCCGTATGCGATTACTCTTTTCTATAGGCATTGTGGCAGAGCCCTTTAACGCAAAGGTTCTGCTGGTGCAAGAAGAGCCGGAATGGCCAGTTCAGTTCCGGGATACAGAAAAGCTCCGGTACTTGAAGTAAGGGTTTCGCATGGAAAGCTCCAGATTTGCACAGATGGCCACGGCCAACCTCTCCTCGCGTTGCCCACGGGCCAGGAATTTTCCTGTTTGCCAACAATTTTAGCCCGGCTTATCAACACGCCGTTGATTGTTTTTCTCTGATTCCGATCTGGATACGCCCCATAGAAGCTTACAGCTTCCTGGTCATTGCGCGGCCAGAAAGGACTGAATGTAGATGAACCATTATTTTTCGGGTCTTTGTTTCGGCGCAGGCACCTACCAGGCTCAATATGCATTTTGTGTTTCCTGAATAGTATTGTTGGGTTTTTGCTTCAACGTATGAGATCATTTTTAATTTATGTTTATATTACACAACAGGTTCCGGATTTAACGAAAAAATCAAGCAAAGGAAGTCTCTTATGAAAAGGTATATTGTGACGGTATGTATTCTTTTGATTTCGGCAACATTTGTTTTCGCGAGTTCGCATAAAGAGGTTACCTATCAAGACCATATTCGGCCCTTGATGGAAAGCAAGTGCTTCATGTGCCATGGCGATCATGCGCCCTCATTGGAAGAATTTGACGCAGATCAGGAAAAGTATGAAAACCGGAACATAGGACCGCGCATGACGACCTACGAGGAGGTCAAGGTATTTGTCATAGGCGATGATGCCGGAGCGATTATGCGCCGTCTCGATGATGGCAGCAACACTGCGGGCGGAAATTCAGGAAATATGTATGAGTACTTAGGCAGAACCGACGAAGCCCGTCAACAAAACCTTTCTGTATTTAAGGAATGGACGGGTCATTGGACGCTTAAGCGCTCCGATGAACTGACGGACGAAGACATTCAAAAATTCAGCATTCCCGAATAATAACCCGTGGGGTTTTTTAAAATAGAGGCGTTGCGGACGAATTTGCCGATGCACTGCTGAAAGCAGGTGTGGACAGAACAGCTTTTTACGAGGTTGTCAATTTTAACCTTTAACGGATTAGGGCCCTTTTGTGATGAAAAAACATTTTCTCCGCATTGCCTGCTTGGCACTGATCCTGCCCTGCCTGTTTTTCATGCCCCACCGGGCATGTGCCGAACCGGTCACCCTCCCGATTCGAATCGACTATCCATTGCTGCAATCCCTTATGCTGGCGGATTTGTTCACGGAACCGGGCCCTTCCCTGGTTCTAAGAGACCCGGCGGATAACTGCCGGCAGATCCGGCTGGCCGACCCCCGCCTGGCGCTGGACAACAGTCGTATTCGACTGGAAATGGCGGTCAATATGACGGGCGGAAAATCGGTTGGCGACAGGTGCCTGTTCCCGGTGCAATGGGAGGGATATGCCCGGGTTTACGCCAAACCCCGGCTTGACCGAACAAACTGGCGGCTGAGATTAGACTGGCAGGACTCTCAATTGTTGACTCCGGAAAAGCAGCCGGCCATGGTTATGGACAAATTGTGGCAATTTTTTGAAGGCCGGGTATTCGATGAACTCAATGAGCCCTCCCTGGACCTCACCCCCCCGGTTAAAGAACTCAAACCCCTTCTGCTATCCATGGCCCCTGAGGCCACCCAATCCCGGATCCGGAAGTTTCTGGACAGCCTGAAGCCGGATGACATTTCCATCGACCCGCAAAGCCTGACAATAAGGCTTTCCGGCGAGATGGCGCCCGCCGAAGCGCCCCGGCAAACGCCCCCTGAAGAACTTTCCCCTGAAGAACTGGCGTCTTTTACCAAAACCTGGAAGACCTGGGACGCTTTTCTCGTCACCACCATGCTGGCAGTGGCAGGCGATCCCCTGAGCCCGCAGGAGCGGCAAATCCTCCTCGATGTCCTGCTGGAGACACGTTACCGGTTTGTTGACGCCCTCTCCCGCAAGACCCACTGCCAGGATTTCGTCAGACAGCAGTTTCTCCGGGCCTGGAAACAGTTGTCCCCGATTTTGCGGGCGCATTTAAACCAATCCGCCCCGGCCGGCGATCCCTGGGCCTACATGGCTTACTTCACCGCCTCCGACGCGCTTGCAACGCTGGATCAGCTGGGACCCGCCCTGAACATCGACATCAGCAGGGACGGCCTGATCCGGCTGGCCCGAATGCTGTCCTCGAATAACCAGCTGATGCTGGAATACACGCCCGCGGTCAACCCGGTGCTAAGGAAGCTTTTGGGTCTGGGCCCGCCCATTGAAACCTCCGGGCCGATCCGGGACAAGGATGCATCGGACTCTCATAAAAAGCCAGGCGCTGGTTTCTCCTCGGCCCGGTCCCTGATCTCGTCCATCAGCGGCGTATTATCCCCAAAACCTTGCCGGGCTGCCACCCCCGCGGACCTGCCGAATCTTCAGGAAATGCAGCAGTGGCTGGTTTCCAGGGATAACCTGGACAACCACCGGAACCGGGTAAAGGCCATTTTGAAAACAACGGTGCAAAAAAACCTGCAAAAGGGTAAAATTCCTGGGAAATACCAAGGCCTGTTCGAAGACCTGGTGTATGCCACCGCTTGGCAGGAGAGCTGCTTTCGCCAGTTTATTGTGAAAAATCAGAAAATCACCTTTCTTAAGTCCTACAACAACACTTCAGTGGGGCTCATGCAAATACACGAGCGGGTCTGGCGGGGGATCTACAGCCTGCAGCACCTGCGCTGGAACGTAGGCTACAATGCAGAGGCCGGAGTTGAAATCCTGGGGCTCTACCTCACCCGGTATGCCCTGCCCAAAAAAGATACGATCAAAGCCCTGGACCGGGACGGTCTGGCCGCCTGCCTGTATGCCATGTACAACGGGGGGCCCAGCCAGGTCTACAAATTCCCCGAACGCCTAAAATCCGGGGATTTCTACATTTCCGACACGCATTTCAAGGAAAAATACCAATGGGTAAAAAATGGGGAGTGGGATCGCCTGAAAATTTGCCTGTTCGGCGGCTGAGCAACTTCCCACACCCGGAACCCCGGCAGTGGACGGACAGCAAGATCTGGACTTGAACTGAAGGAATTTGACCATGAGCATGGCGATCAATGCTGTCCTAATCAGGATGTAAAGGGCATTTTCACTTTTGCCAACAAAGGTTTTCACCTTCAGGTTCTGTTTTAGGGCCTTGAAGAAAAGCTCAATCTGCCGCCTGTCCATAATTTCCTGAGTGCATACGGCTATGGTCTGGCAACATTCCGGATTTGGGGGATCTGAGGAATGGTAAATGCAAGGTGAAGTTTTGCGAATCCCCGGGAATGCTGCCCGGTATGGCAAGAAGTCTTGTCAATCGTTTCAGTCGCTTGTTTGACAGACGCTCCGCCTTTGCAGCTATTCTTTACGGTAAAGGTCAGATTGAAAACGAGGGTAAAAACAGCAAACGGCGCGGCTCCCTTGGGTTTTGAAATGCCTGACTTATTGAGCAGGCTGCCGTTTTTAAATTCAGAAAAGAAATTGGCAAAAATGCTCAGTTTTTCAGGTATTACAGTTTGATTTTGTTCTTAAATAAGGTTATGGTGCATTTGACTGGCTTCCTTTCTTTTTCTTTGTGTTGTTTGGTGCAAACAAAGTATCAAAGAAAGTGAAGCCAGTCAATACTAACAATAATTTCAGAGTGTTATATTTTAAAGGCTTTCAACTATCAACCCCGAAAGTTGAGTAAATGATAGATAAATATATATAAGAATCAATATAAAAGCGTCATGTGTGTATCCACGGACTCTTCCGGGAAAGATCTTCACAGGCTTTTGCCGGCAGCCGAGAGGACCCATGAAAGATAGCAAGCCAGCATCCGGGCAGCTCCTGCCGCATGCTTCACTGCCCGCCAAGATCACCCGCCCCGAGTTTGCGGCGATAACTTTTCGCAAACGCCTTTTTGAAAAGCTGGATAAAAGCCTGGAAAAACCGGTAACATGGGTCTGCGGACCCCCCGGGGCGGGAAAAACCGCACTGCTTTCCTCCTACTTAGACGCACGCGGAACGCCATACACTTGGTACCAGATAGACCAGGAAGAAGAGGATCCGACAAGCCTGTTTTACTATCTTGCCCGGGCAGCCCGGTTTGATCTTCGGGAGTTCTGGGGCCCTGGTCTACCGGATTTTACAGAGGACGGATCGCCCCGCATAACCGCATTTGCCGGCTGGTTTTTTGAAGAATTTTTCCGGCGCCTGCCAGCGGGAAGCCTGGTGATTTTCGATGACTACCAGGAAGTGCCGGAAAAATGCGCCTTCCATAAAATTATACGCACCGGACTCCGCCAGATCCCTTCAAATAGAAGGGTCATTTTGTCAAGCAGAAGCGAGCCGCCCCAGACACTGATACGGATGCGTGCAAACGGCCGGATGTCTTTTATTGGATGGGCGGATTTGCGGCTGACACTGGAAGAAACCCGCGAGATGATCCGGCAGAAAAGCGGAAAGCAGCTCCCGGATGCCACGGAGCGTGCGCTTCACCAGTTCACAGACGGATGGGCCGCAGGCCTGATTCTTTTAACCGAGGAAAATGCGCGGGAATTCCAGGCACACCCACATCTCCATACAAGTCTGCCGCATGAAAACATTTTTGACTACTTTGCCGGCGAAATCCTGGACAGAACCGATGCTGCCACACACAGCTTTTTATGCAAAACATCCCTGCTTCCATGGATGACCGGACCCACAGCCGCCCGCCTGAGCCAAAACTCACGGGCTGAAAGCACATTATGGCGCCTGTGCAAGGCAAATGCTTTTATTGAGCAGCGCAAGGTCGACATTGTGTATTACCAGTACCACCCGCTTTTTCGCAGGTTTCTCTTAAACCGTCTGTTCCGGGAAACTCCGGAGCAGGAGCTAAAAGATCTTCGCCAGAAAGCCGCCCGGATACTCGAAGACCAAGGCGCTATTGTCGAGGCCATGAGATTGTTTCTGGATGCCGGCGATTGGGAGGAAACAACCCGCATTCTCATGCAGAACGCGCCCCTGCTCATTTCCAGGGGAGGACTGCAGATCATGGAGTACCGGCTTAACCGGCTGCCTCCAGAAGAAATGGAGAAAAACCCCTGGCTCGTGTTCTGGCTGGGCATGTGCCGCATATCGCACCGGCCGGAAGAAGCCCGGAAGCTCCTGGAAGAAGCCTATCAGAGATTTAAAGAAAACAGGGACACACCGGGGCAGATGCTTGCCTGGTCAGGTGTTGTCGACACCCACCTGCATATATTCAGCACTTTCGCTCCGCTGGATGAGTGGCTGGTCGAAATTGACCGGTTGCTGGAGAGCACACCCCCGTATAGCTCGCCCGAGGTGGAATCCAAGACCATTTCCAGCATGATTCTTGCCATGGTCCTAAGAAATCCGGGCCACCGGGAGCTGGGGTCCTTGATGCAGCGATGCCGTCAGCTTGCCGAAAAATGCGAGCCCGTACAGGTCAAACTTCAGGCTTTTCTGCCCCTTGGCTTTTGCCGGTTAATGCTCGGCGATTTCCGGGAAGCAGCAGCCCTGATCGAAAGATTCGGCGGGTATGTGGAAAACCCGGAAACTCCGTCCCTGTTGAAAATCATGTACAAAGATCTGGTCGCCTTTTTCTGCTGGAAAACTGCCAGGTTTGACCGGTGTTTCCAGGCATTCAAAGAGGGGCTGGCAATTTTAAATGAAATTGAAATTCCAGGATGGCGGGTTTTCCTGTTGGGCCATGCGGCCGCTGCATACTTGAGCCTGAAAGATACTGCAAATGCAAAGCTTATGCTCGACCGGGCGGCAACAGATATTGACATGTCCCGTGCCTGGGCAAAGTGTTACTATCATGTGATGACCGCATGGCGCGCCATGCTTTTAAAAGATCCGGCGAGCGCTGTTTATCATGCAGATGCCGCATTGGAACTTGCTTTTACATCCGGGGAAAAGCACAGTCTTGCCGTGGCCCGACTGGGAAAAGCAATGGCGATGCAAATAACGGGGAAAATTCGGGATGCGCAAAACTGCCTGGCCTCCGGCCACAGCCTGGACTCAGTGAGGCACAACAAGTTCATGGAATTTCAATATGCCCTGGCCGAAGCCGATTTATTCCTGGAAGCGGACCTGAAGGAAAAGTGCGCCGAGAAGTTACGCCATGCGCTGGCCCTGGGCAAGGAGCAGGAATATTTGAATACCTACTTCTGGCAGCCGCCGATGATTTCGCGACTGTGCGCTGCAGCCCTGGAGGCGGGAATTGAAACCGAATATGTAGGCAGGCTTATCCGGATCCGAGGTCTGATGCCCGAAAAACAACTTTTCCATGTGCCCGAATGGCCCTGGCCGGTAAAAATATTTACTCTCGGCCAATTCAGCGTGATGGTAGACCAGCAGCCGCTGCAGTTTAGCCGCAAGGCCCAGCAAAGACCCCTGGATCTGTTAAAAGCCATTCTCGCTGCAGGCCGCACAAAGGGAGTGGAAAAAAGCCGCGCGTGCGACATGCTCTGGCCCGATTCCGAAGGGGATGCGGCGGAAAGCGCGCTTAGCACAACCCTTCATCGACTTCGCAGGCTCCTGAAAAACGATGAAGCAGTTAAACTCGAAGAAGGGAGAATTTTTCTAAACCAACAAATATGCTGGATAGATGCCTGGTACCTCCAGACCCTGCTTGAAAGCCTGAACTCCCGGCTTCAAGCCGGGCACGGCCATGATAAACCAGATCCCTACATCCCTTTGCTGCTCGGAAAGGCCATCGCCTTGCATTCAGGGCCGTTTTTGGCAGAAGAATCCCCGGAAAAGCCATGGACCGAGCCCATGCGGGACCGGCTGCGCGAGGGCGTAACCGGATGGTGCCTCTGGCTCGGAGAAAACCTGGAAAACAGGGGAGAATTGACGGAAGCGCTTTTTTTCTACAGGCAGGGCCGGGATATCGATCCGCCCAGGGAAGTCTTCTACCAGCGGCTGATCGCCTGCTACGCACGGCTCGGGCGTAAAAGCGATGCAATCCTGGAATACCGGCGATGCAGCCGGGCCATGTCAGCGCATCTGGGCTGCGCGCCTTCGGCCCGCACCCGGGAGATGTATGAATCTCTTTGAGTCCTCTTTTTATGGATCAATATTTTTTCCATTTTTTGTAAAAAATTTTTCCAAAAATTTCTATCCGTGACCTATCCGTAAGCCGTCTTCCGGTATGATTTTGACAACCAGTTTCATTTTTTTCGTGTGTTTCCCGGTTTAAAGCACCACATCCTCAGGACAGGCTGGCTTATGCCGTCTATACCCGGCACCGAATTTAACACCGCCTTGTATTTTATTGCGGCAACTTTTCAGGAGGTATGACTATGAAAAAAGGTATATTTTTTTTCCTCATCGCTGTGGCTGCCTTGTGCTATGCGGCCGTATCCGTTTCGGTGCATGCAGCCGGACCCAACATCAAGGAAGGGCAATGGGAGATCACCACTGATCTGGAAATTCCCGGAATGTCGTCTGATATGCCGCAGCAAAGCTTCACCCATACAGAATGCCTGAACAATGACGATTATGTCCCCCAGGGTTCACAAAACAAAGGAGCCGGCGGAGACTGCGAAATAAAAAACGTCCGCACCAGCGGGGATACTGTAAGCTGGACCATGCACTGCAATACCGGCCAGGGCAATATGGACGGCGAAGGCACCATCACCTACAGGGGTGATACATTCGAGGGAACTATCAACACTGTCATGCAGGGCGGCATGAAGATGACCCAGCACCTGCAGGGAAGGCGTATCGGGGATTGCAATTAGGAAGACGTTTATTTCACCCGTAAAAGCAGCATTTCGATATGGAGGTGGCAGCTATGATGAAAAAGCTTGGCCAATTATTAAGCATTGCGGCCCTGGTTTTGCTCATTTCCGACATCTCTACAGCTCAAGGCGTCGAATTT
>NZ_JAWODO010000167.1:0-9266 GCF_046483245.1 Desulfosalsimonas sp.
CGGCTTTAATTCCGGATTGGTGATATCGCTTTCATACGGAAACGTGGACGGAAACCCCCCTGCGATGTTGCACAGCATTTCCTGTTCGTGAAACACGGCTTCCCCGGTCAGACAGCGGCCCACATTGGCATAGATGGAATCGGGAATGCAGCTTCCCGGACCGTAGGGGGTCCGGCCCATGCCCGGGATATAGACCTCGGGTTTGCCAAAATCAGAGGCGGTGTAGCCGGCTGCATAGCCCAGCTCGGTGACCTTGATGATCTCGGCAAACATTTCCCGCACATGGGAGGTTTTCTCAATGCCGTTGTATTCGGCCGCGGTTGCAGCCAAGCCCAGCAAAACATCGCCCAGGGCGGGCTTGCAGCCCGAGTAGCTGTGGCGGTGAAACAGGGCAAACAGCAGGGCGCAGATGCCGCCGTGATCGTTTTCCCCGCACAGAAACACCCGGTCCCGGGGAATGAAGGTGTCTTCAAACAGCAGGTAGGAGTCGGTGTATCCGCCGTCAAAGCCTCTTTGGTAAGCCTCCCGCGGCCTGGAATTGTGCGGGTGAATCACAAGGCACTCATTTGAACTTCATCGTCGCGGTCGATTTTGCCGCCGTTGAAATACAGGTTGCGCCGCATCTTTTTAAGGGCGTCGATATACTCCTGCTTGCTTCTCATTTTCATTTTCCTCGCTTATATGGATTGTTGCCATGTTACTTGCCTCCTTGCTCCATTTCAGCGCGCGCCTCTTCCTGGACTTTGCGCCAAAGGGTTTTGCCGGTGGCCCCTTTTGGCAGGGAGTCCACAAACAGAATTTGCCGGGGATATTTATAAGCGGCCATCTGTTTTTTTGACCAGTCGATGATGTCTTTTTCCGAGATGGAGTCATGGTTTCGGTCAGGCCGTAGCCTTCCACGTAGGAAAGGCCCGTGAGTTCGTTTAAGCGCCTGCCGATGGCTTCCGGCAAGGGCGCCCCGCCCACGGTATCCACGGCGTTTGCAAACCCGGGTTTTAGAAGCGGCTTTTTTGACGTCTCCAAAACTTCCCCGCCAGCCACCTCGGATGCGCCGAGCTGCCTGAGAGTCTCTGCATGATCGGCCTTGCCGCTGACAGCCACCACTTCAAATCCGATTTTTGACAGAATCTCAACTGCCACGCTGCCCACCGAGCCGCTGGCGCCCGTGACCACCGCCCTTCCCTGCCCGGCTGCAGCGCCCATTTTCAGCAGCTTTTCCACGCAAAGCCCCGCTGTCAGGCCCGCGGTACCGTATACCATTGCTTTGCGGGCATCCCAGCCCGGCGGCATGGGCACGCACCAATCCGCAACCCGGATGTATTGTCCGAAACCGCGGGGTATTCATTCCCAGATCATAGCCGGTCACGATCACCTGCTGGCCCGGGGCAGGCCCCTGCCGGGATTCGACCACTTCTCCGGCGGCATCAATTCCGGGGGTATGCGGAAAGCTGCGGGTAACACCCTTATTGCCGGAGGCGGAAAGGGCATCCTTATAATTCAGCGATGAATGCGTGACCCGGATCAGCACATCGTTTTCAGGCAGATCGGAAATGCTGCAGATCTCTTCTGCACCCTCATACCCGCCGTTTTTCTCATGAACCCGCCACGCCGTATAAAGATCCTGACTTGTCATATATCTTCTCCTGCACTGGCTGTTTCAGCCGCATAAGCGGCCGGTCTATTGTAAAGGTGGTTATAATTTATTTGAAATTCTATAAATTGATATTAACATGAAATAACAAATGACAAACCCAAAAGCCCAAGGAGGCAATATGAAAGCCATCAGGGGACTGTTTTTTGATGTCGGGGGAACGGTGTTTGACTGGAAAAACACCGCACGGGAAAATATCGAAAAACTGGCAAAGCAGAACGGTGAAGCAATCGACAGCGAGGCCTTTGCCGTTGACTGGCGCAATGAAATGTTTAAGGTCCATACCCAGGTCAGACAGGGCAACCTGCCCTGGATGAATTCCGATGACATGCATTTGCGGGCCCTGGAAAAGATGAAAGCCCGATATCCGCTGCTGACGCGCATTGATCCGGTCTCCCTGATAAAATCCACCTGGCATCGTCTCAAGGCCTTTGAGGGCGCCCCCGAGGCCATCGCCCGCCTGCGTACCGGGTATACAGTGGTGGTGCTCACGATTTTGAGCTGGGAAAGCATTGTCAACAGCGCCAAAGCCGCCGGCGTCCAGTGGGACGGCATTCTATCCTGCGAGTTTCTGGGCTATTACAAACCCTCCTTGCAGGCCTACATCAAGGCCGCAGGCCTGCTGGGCCTCAAGCCGGAAGAATCCATGATGGTGGCCGCCCATGAAGGAGATCTGGCCGCCGCCCGGAGCGCGGGCCTGCATACCGCCTATGTGAAGGTGCCGGAAAAAGACAACATGACCGAGGGGTTTGGGGAGCCGGAGCAGGTCGATTTTGATATCAAGGCACCGGATTTTGAAACCCTGTGCAAAAAACTGCAGGTGTAATCACAGATATGGATGTATTGACCTATTGGGACGAGCGGTTAAACACAATTTCCACACGTCTGTTTCGCGCTCTTCCCTGCGGGGTTTCATTGGATGCTACCGGATTTTGCGATCCAAGGCCTCTTGAATCAATTCTCCCGGCATCCACGCCGTTTCCGATCAGGTAGCTTTTGACCATGTTTGCCCGGATTCGGGAAAGATGCAGGTTGTATTGGGGATCTCCAGCAGAATCGGAGTATCCGGTCACATCGGCGTTCAGCCCGGGATTTTCAAGCAGCAGCCGTTTGGCCCGGTCCAGGGTTTCAACCGAATCCGGGGCCAGGCCGTAGGCCCCGTTTGGAAAATTCACGGCGAATTTTTGATCCGCATACCGGCCTGGATCAAGCCTGGCCACCGCTTCGGGCTCCGGCTTGTCCGGCCCGGCCGGATCATCAGCCGGATCATCAGCAATATCAATGGTCGGCTCGGGTTTGATTTCGACTTGTGCTCTCTGATCTGGTTGCCTGATGTCACGCGGGACGGTTTCCTCCGGTGATTTGCCCTCAGTCCGGCCAGTTACCGTTTTTTCAACCGTTCCGGCACCCGGGTTGGCCGAAACCGGCTGTGCCGTGTTTTCAGGCATTGTCAAGGTGCCGCTGCTCTCCGCATCCCCGGGCGCCGGCCGTCCGGTATCCGCTGTTTCGGTAGTGGAGACAAACCATCCGGCCGATTCGGGAATCCATTGATATGTCGCATAACCCCCGATCAGCAATAAAACCAGTAATGCCGGAATCGCCAGTCTTGTTTTTTTGTGTCGGGGCGCCGGCGGCGCCGGGACTGATTCCGGTTTCTTGTTGGGGCCTGCAGGCCCCAACGACGTAAAGCTTCGGCCCGCGGACAGCTCAAAGGAGCGTACCTCCAGGTCGCGGGCGCATTCGGCAACAATGTCTTCGGAGATCTGTTTTTTATCCCCGGCATAAGCGCTGAGCAGCGCGTGATCGCATATAATATTGATCAGGCGCGGAAAGCCGTCTGAAAATGCATAGATGCGCTCCACAGCCTTTTTTGAAAAAAGATCTTTTTGAGCGCCGGCCACCTTTTGACGGTGCCGGATATATTCGCCGACCTCCTTTCTGTTTAAAGGCTCCAGATGATAACTGAGGGTGATTCGCTGCCGCAGGGCCCGGCTCCTGTGATCAAGGAGCATGTCGTTGAACTCGCCCTGGCCTACGAAAAAAACATTGAAGAGTTTGGCGTTGGGTTTTTCAAGGTTTGACAGTGCGCGAATCTCTTCAAGCAGTTCATAGGTGAGCCGCTGGGCCTCGTCGATTATCAGCAATACGTTTCTGCCCATATAATGCTGACGGTTGAGAAACTTCTCAAAACTGATAAGAAACGGGCCCCTGGAGGCAAATGACTCATTCATGCCCAGCCTGTCGGCCAGAATATTGATAAAATCCATCAAATCAAGCCTGGGGTCGGGTATCCGGGCCACCAGGACATTGGAGTCGTCAAGATTCTGCAGAAGTGCGTTTAAGAGCGTTGTCTTGCCGGTGCCCACATCCCCGGTCAGAAGCAAAAATCCCCGGTTTTCCAGAACCCCGTACCTGAGAAACGAAAGCGCCTCTGTATGCTGCTCGCCCAGCCATAAAAACGCCGGATCGGCATTAATCTGAAAGGGTTTGACATTAAATCCAAAATGCGAATAATACATAACCGCCCTCTTTTCAGGTTTAAAGCCCGATCAGCACCGGCCCCTGGCCGATGCCGGCAGACCCGTGTGCAGCGGCACAAATACTACCCTGTATCAAACATAAAACCAACTGCATCTTTGTCCAACAAAATCCGGTTACTTTTTCGGATCATCCGGATCATCGGCTTCAACCTCCTCGACCACATCCTCGGAAGCCTGCTTTTCAGAGGCAACCTCTATTTGCGGTTCGGCTTCAGGCTCTGGCTCTGATTCCGTGCCGGGTGCGGATGACGAAGATCCGCTCTTATCCACGGCCAGCCGCATGGGCGGGGCTGTGCCGTCTTTTTCGGCTCCGAACCAGACTGTCCTGTGGGGAAACGGAATTTCAATGCCCCTTTCATCAAAAATATGCTTCATCCGCTCCAGAAAGGCACGCTTTACGGCAAATTGCTGCATGGGGCGGGTTCTTAGGCGCACCCGGATTTCAACGGCCGAGTCCCCCAGGTTGTTCATCCCAAAAACCTCCAGTTCCCCGGTTATATGCTGACACCAGGTTTCATCGTCTTTGAGCTCGGCTGCCGTGTCCTGCAGGGCCTGCACCACGTCCCCGTACCGCTCCCTGTAGGCCACGCCGGCATCTATTAACGCATAGGCGTAATCCCGGTTGTAATTGGTTACGGTGGTCACCTCGCTGAAAGGAATCAGGTGCACGGTTCCGCCCAGATCGCGCAAGGTCACGGTGCGGACCGTAAGACGCTCAACCGTGCCGCTGTGCCCGCCGGCCTCCACCCAGTCGCCGACTGCCATCGCATCTTCTATCAAAATAAAAGCGCCTGTGATCATGTCGCGCACCAGGGTCTGGGCACCGAAGCCCACGGCCAGACCGATGACCCCGGCCCCTGCCAGAAGCGGCCCGATATTGATCCCGATCCGGGAGAGTACCAGCATTGCGGTGATTACAATTAAGATTATGAGAACCACGTTTTTCAGCAGGGGCAGAAGCGTGAATTTTCGCCGGTTTGTCACGGCATCCCCGGCCTCCCTGGAAAGGGAGCGCTCTATGCGAAGATAAACAAACTCCCAGAGGACCACAGCACCTGCAATTATCAGCAAAAGCACGCCCAGTTCCGCGGCCAACGCACCGCCCATGGGTGAGAAAAGAAAGCCGAGGGTGCCAAGGCCCCATGCCTCAAGGACCGCAAAGGCGGCTATCAGGTAAATTACTCCGGAAAGCGCCCCAAGAACAAATGGCTGGTAACGATTTGCCCTTTGCTCAAGCCCGGGATAGTCCTGTTTCAGGCTGTCGCTGATGTAAAACAGTCTGGCTATGCCTTGCCGGAGCAATCGCACAAACATCCCTGCCAGAAATATCACCACAAGGGTTTTTAGCAAGCCGGCCAGTAAAAAACGGTTTCCGCCCGAGATTTCAAGAGCCCAGGTTATATAAAATCCCGCAACCAAAAGTATAGCAATGATGTGCCAGCCATCTGCCAGGCGGCGCAGAAAAGCCCGTCCTGCAAAGGGCCCGGCCATCCTGGTTTTCTTTTGCCCTGGCGCGGCCCGCGGCCGGCCGATCCAGGCGGCGACTTCCTGTTTGTTCTGCAGGATAACCGACACCAGCAGAACCATTATGGCAAAGCCCAGAAACTTGATCAAAAAAGAATGCAGGGCCCCGGGCATCCCGGTGAGCAGGGCGGCCTCCAGGATGAAATACCCGTAGACCCCCAGAATGGTTATACGCCTTATCCAGATGTAGCAATAGCGCCCGGTTTCCCGGTCTGCGAATAAAAATGCCCGGCCGGAGACTTCAGGAAGGCAGATCAGGCGGGCAACAACAAGCACAAAATGCGAGACCGCCACTGCGGCGACCAGGCTGACGGCCACCATACGGGTTTCAGGCCCGGGATCCATGAAGGGCACAACCGCGTACGCCGCAATGACAAATCCGGCAATCGGCAGCATGTCCATCAGTGTGCGGCCCAGGGCCAGCAATATCCTGAGCCAGTCCCTGTCACCCTCCCGGTCCCCGAGGGCAAGGCGGGCACGCCTCAAAAGCCGCCTCAGCAACCATGCCACAACAAAACCGGCAAAAAGCGCCAGCACCACCTTCAGGCCGGCCGCAGCCCAGGCAAAAAGATTTTCAGGATCCTGCGCCATGGCAAGCAGATCCTTTGCCAGGCCGGGAATCTCAGCAAGTCCCCGGGCAGCGCCGGACAACTGCTCTGCGGCCTCTGCCATCTGCTCTGAGACAAATTCTGTCAGGCGGCCCCCAATATCTGCCGGATCGGAGGCCTGTTGGGAAGCCTGAGCTTCAGAGCCCTGCTGTGCCGGCACGGCTGCTGCAAACAAAAAAAAGAATCCGGCAAAAACCAGGATCGCAACAATATACTTACAAGGTGACAAACGCAGCAAAACAACCTCCCTTTATCAGCAATTTTTCAGACTCCGGCTGATATAATCGGCAAATACCGATACAGCTTCATTGGCCGGGTTCGGTGATACATGCAGGCAGATATCCACCTGCGGCAGATCCGGCAGTCCCTGATCAGGTTTGATGATCTGCATGCTCGCAGAAACGGTGTTTTCCGTTACCACTGTCACGGCCATGGCTGAAGCCACCACGGCCCGGATGCCGGCAAGCCCCCGGCTCGTGCATACCAGGCTCCATCTGCGGCCGCAGCTTTTCAGGGCCTCCAGGGCCGATTGCCGGAATACGCACACGCCGTCCGGAAACAGCGCCAGGGGTAGGGGATCTTCATAATGCAGCCCGCATCCGGCCGCCTGAGCCCAGACCATCTGCTCCCTGCGAATCACCACCCCACCGGGTGACTGGGGCTGGCGGGTTGTTACTGCCAAATCCACCTCCCCTTCATCCAAAAGCTGCAGCAGATCCACGCTCAGCTCGCAGCAGACCTCCAGGCTGATGCCGGGATACAGCGAGGCAAACCCGGACAGGGCCGAAGGAAGCAGGTAGGCCGCGTAATCATCCGGAATGCCCAGCCGCACCCGGCCCTTGACCCGGGGGTCACCGATTTCGGCCATAACCTGATCATTTAGCTTCAGCATCTGCCGGGCATATCCCAGCATGACCCGGCCGCTGTCGGTCAGCCCGGCCCCTGCTCTGTTGCGGGTGATCAGAGTTCTTCCCAGGTTCTGCTCCAGCCGCCGGACTTGCATGCTAACAGCCGACTGGGTGCGGTTTAGCCGCGCGGCCGCCCTGGTGAAGCTTTTGAGTTCCGCCACGGTGACAAAGGCGCGCAGCAGATTGATATCCAGATCCGGATTATAAACCATCGATTTTGTTATCCTGTTTTTGACTGAACAAATTGATAATTTACGCCAATATCGGGCCGCGATGCAAGCCAAAACCAACGCCGGGTGCATGCCGGGGTTATCAATTTCCGTGATGGCCATATCACAACTATTCGTTGGCCATGGCGATTTGGCTGCATTACATATCAGGGCGGGAAAACCTTGCATCAAATAAGGAGACAGCAGCATATGAAAATACTTCACAGCAGGGCGGTGCCGGCCAATGACATCAACATGTTTATTGTCATTCACTTCTGGGGCCTGACCTTTCTGTTTACCAAGCTGGGGCTCAAAAGCCTGGACCCGCTTTCCTTTGCCAATCTCCGGATGGCCAGTGCAGCCCTTGTGCTCATGATCATGGCTGCATTTACCGCGGGCCATCACAGGCAGGTCCGGATGGATTTCCGGGAGCACCTGCTGGCCGTGGGACTGGGTCTTTTGGGAATGGCCTGCTTTCCGTTCTGCTTTAGCCTGGCCATGAAATATACTTCTGCGGCCAATGCAGGGCTGATCTTCGGCACCACCCCGGTGGCCGTTGCCCTTATCAGCCGGGTGCTGGGCATGGAACGGCTCAACAAAATGCAATGGTCCGGGCTTCTGCTTTCCTTCGCCGGCATTGCAGTGATCCTGCTTCCCCGGGGGACGGATTTTTCATTCGCCTCCCTGAAAGGAGACCTGCTCATGACCGCGGCCATGCTCAACTGGGCCCTGTATACGGTTGCCAACCGCTTTGTCCCGTCAACACGTTCTGCTCTGAAATTTACCGCTTACGGTGCCATATGGGGAGTGGCCGGCCTGAGTCTGCTGAGTTTTAACACCCTGGCGGGCCTGCCCGTGGCGGAAATCAAGCCCGAGTCCTGGCTGGGCGGTTTGTGCGCCGGCGTTCTGGGAACGGCTCTTTCCTATGTGATCTGGAACAATACCGTCCGGAACATGGGGCCGGCCAAAACAGCGGTGTATTTGAACCTGGTGCCACTGATTGCGGCGGTGAGCGGATTTTTTCTGTTAAACGAGACCCTGGGCCTGCAGCACCTGGCGGCCGTGTGCCTGATTGTTCCCGGGGTGCTGATGACCCGCGGCAGCCGCACCCCATTGCCGGAAACCGGGAAAAAGCGGTAAGGGCTGTTATAAATCCGGCGGATCCTCTTCGGAACGGGCCAGGGGCAGGTGCACGTGAAAAACGCTGCCGCAGCCGGGTTCGGAGTCCACAGTCAAAAATCCCTTATGCACTTTGACGATGCCGTGGACAATGGACAGGCCCAGCCCCGTGCCCGTGCCTTCATCCCGGGTGGTAAAATACGGCTCAAAAATTTTGCCCAGGTCCTGCTTATCAATTCCCGGACCGGTATCACTTACTGAAATCCTTGCATAATCCCCGGCCGCAGCATCAGGATGGGAAAGCCTGGTCTCAGGGTCCAGGCAAAACCGGGTCACCTTAACTTCCACCCCCCCGTCCCGGCCCTGCATGGCATGGCCGGCGTTGGCCGCCAGGTTTGCAATCACCTGATGGAGCTGGACGGGATCCGCGTTGACGGTCAACTGCTCATGGCAAATATTTTCCCGCAGCGCAACGGTGGAGGGAAAACCGACGCGCAGCGTTTCCAGTGCTTCCCGAACCAGGCCGGACACGGCCACGGGCCGGAAGGCCTGTTTTTCATTTCGGGTGATGGCCAGAATCTGCCTGACCAGATCCCTGGCACGATTTCCGGCAGCCAGCACCTGGCAGAGATTCTGATGCAGCTGACTGCCTTCGGCCGCTTCATCCAGGGCCAATTCAGTGTATCCGGTCACAGAGAAAAGAATAT
>NZ_JAWODO010000012.1:0-4077 GCF_046483245.1 Desulfosalsimonas sp.
GGCGTGGCCAGCATCAGCCCGTCTGCTGCCAGTATGGCGTCGCGCATGGCCTGAAAATCATCTTTGATCACGCATTCGCCCGTTTTTTTGCATCCGTAAATCTCCAGGCAGGGCGATATCTTCCGGTCCCACAAAACGATTTCGTCCACCAGCGCCCCCCGGCTTTTGGCCCCGGCCACTGCTTCTGCCAGCAGGGTTGCTGTGTTTCCCGCACGCCGCGGGCTGCCGTAAATGGCAACAATTCGACCCATAAGCTTGCCCCTTGCTTTTAAATGTTCGGATGGGTTGCTCCGGCCCCCCCCTTGAAACTTTGCACACAGTCGGCCATGATGCCGGCCCGGGGGTGGTTTGCGAGTCGCATTGAGCGCGCAAGCGGTCAGCAGGGAGCAAACCGCCACCGGGTCGGCATCATGCGAAAATTACAGAACCAGGCACAAACAGCAACTTTTTTTGAATTGCCTGGGAATTGATTCTGTCAGGCTTGGCCGGAAAAAACAAGCGCATTGTCATCACACAGCAAAGCCCGCTGCAGCGGCAGCGGGCTTTGCTGTGTGATACCGAAAAAATCAGAAATATTAAAAACTGTAGTAAATCCCCATTCCGCCGAACCAATCCGTGTCCTGGTCCGGAAGCACATCCTTGTCAAAATTATCCGTGTAGGCCAGATAGGCCGTTACTTCCAGGGCCTCGGTGAGGGCATAGGCGCAGTCAACCGAAAGCAGGTATTCGTGAAAGCCCGAATCTTCGCCCGCACTTGCGTCATCCCCGGCGATACCCACCGCGGCCCCGGCTCCCAGGGTCAGGTCTTTTGCCAGTTCATAGGCATAGCCCACCGAAACGTTGACATAATAATCCTCCACCTCGTCAAAGTCGTAATACCCCGTAACACCGGCCGTAAACCCGGAAAGCGGCTCAACCGATAAGCCCGCATAAACCTCCCGGGTCCCGGATCCGCCCTCGGGAAACAGATATTCGATGTAGCCGATGCTCACATCCACGGAATCCAGGGAAAACCCGTAGGACAGGGTCAGATCCACTTCAGAAAACTCCCCGCTGTTTAAGGTATCATCATAGTCGTCAATGTCCATGTTCCCCCATACGTTGAAACCAAACCCCCCTGAACTCACATCCACCGATGGCTGGGCTACAAGCCCATCATTAAACGTAATGCCCCGCCACACATACGCCGAGGCAAAATCCGTTCCCGCGGTGACATCAGCGGCAAGGGCCCTGCCCGAGAACCCGGCCACAGCGCATAACACCACCACCATCCCTGTTACAACCAACCCCTTCATCTTTTTCTGCATTCTCTGCTCCTCCTGATCATCTGTTGTTGAAAAACACTAAGCTCCAAACCTGTTTTCCATTTAGCTAAAACCGTGCCAGGCAAGGGGAAAAAGCCTATTTTCAATGTTTTTTCTTTTTTATCAGAATGTTATATTCATCCCCAGCATTCCTTAAAAACCAGACAAGCATACTTATTTTTACATTTTTGTATTGCAAATATTTAATTTTTACATTTTTGTTCAACAAATGAAATTGCAGCTCTTCCGATTTTTTTGGCACTTCCCGCGATACTGACGGGGGTTGGCCATGGGGCCGGCCGGGTGCGCTTTGCGAGTCGCATTGAGCGCGCAAGCGGTCAGCAGGGAGCAAAGCGCACCCGGCCGACCCCTTCCAAAAACCACTGAGCCACTTCTGATCCCCACTAGCAGAAGGCCCGGAAAAACGCTCAAGGCATTGACAGGCCTGGGCAATTGTCATTGACATGGCCCCACCGGCTCTTTATCCTTATTCATAATCTTCAAAGACAGGAAAGACCCATGAACAGCCCATACCGACCGGCATACCTGGAAACCCACAAAACCGGCAAACTGGCCGAAAAAATTCGCCGAGCATACGAAACCCTGCAAGACTGCACCCTTTGCCCAAGGCAGTGCCACGTCAACCGGACAGCCGGTGAAACAGGAATCTGCGGAATTGCAAACCACATGATAATTTCAGGCGGCCACCCCCATTTCGGCGAGGAATCCCCCCTGGTGGGCCGCCACGGCTCCGGCACTATCTTTATAACCGGCTGCAGCCTGACCTGCTGCTTCTGCCAGAACTGGGAAATCAGCCATGAGTGCCGGGGCGAGCCGGTAACAGCGCAGCAGGCCGCAGACATGATGATGGAGCTTCAGGCCCTGGGCTGCCACAACATCAATTTTGTCACCCCTACCCATGTGGTGCCGCAGATTTTATCCGCCCTGGAAAAGGCTGTTGAAAAGGGCCTGCACATTCCCCTGGTCTACAACTGCGGCGGATATGAAACCCAGGAAACCTTACGCCTGCTCCAAGGGATTATTGACATCTACATGCCGGATTTGAAATTTATGGATCCCGGCATTGCCCGCCGGGCCTGCGATGCCCCGGATTACCCGGAAACCGCTAAAGCCGCCCTAAAGGAAATGCATCGGCAGGTCGGAGACCTGCTGGTCAACCCGCAGGGCATTGCCGTGCGGGGTCTTCTGGTGCGTCACCTGGTGCTGCCGGAAAACCTGGCCGGCACCAGAGAGGCCATGGCCTTTATTGCAAAAGAGATTTCCCCAAACACGTATGTCAATATCATGAGCCAATACCGGCCCATGGGCCATGCCGCAAAAGTGCCGGAACTGGCCCGGCCGGTTGGACCCGGGGAATACCGGGATGCGGTAAACGCAGCCAGAGAGGAAAGAATCCACAGACTTGACCGACCGTAAAACCGATATTTCCGGAAAACATTCCTATACACCCCTGCCCCGGTCCTATAAAAACCGGTTTGGATTTTCCCTGGCCTGCCCCTCGTTTATCTACCCGGATCACATCCTGCCCAATGTCTCCATGCTGGCGCCGTTTGTGGATGAAATCGAGGTGCTGGTGTTTGAAAGCACACCCGCGGACAATCTTCCCCCCCAGGACGATATCCGGCAGATGGCGGCCCTGGCAGAAAACAAACAGATTTCCTATAACGTGCACCTGCCCACAGATGTCAGCATCACTGATCCGGACCCGCAGCGGCAAAAACACGCCATTGAACGCATTGTTTCAGCCGCAGACCGCACCCGGCCCCTTTTACCCGTGACCTGGACCCTGCATCTGCCTTTTGAAGAAAACAGCACAGATGCGGACACGGTGCAAAAATGGCAGAAACGGGCCATTGATGCATTGGAACGGCTGCTGGTCCAGAGCCGGATCGACTCCCGGCACATCTCCATTGAAAACCTGGATTATCCACCGGCATGGATGGAGCCCGTGGCAGAAGCCATGGATGTTTCCGTGTGCCTGGATACCGGCCACCTGCTGGAATACAATTTTGACATCCTTGAAACTTTTGAACTTTTCCGCCACAGGATCACGATCCTGCATTTATATGGCGGCGTGGCCGCCGGCCGGGGCCATTTGGGCCTTCATCGCCTGGATGCCCGGCACGCTCCGGCTGTATCGCGAATTCTGGAGGGCTTTTCCGGCACTGTCAGCCTGGAGGTATTTTCCTTCAATGATCTGAGCAAATCCCTGCCGGCCCTGGAGGGCCTTGTTTCCTGAGGGCCTTGCAGATATTGCTTGACTTTGCCCGCAGCCCTTGGTTAAAAATTTTAAGACAATTGAAACAGGGCGTTTTTTTGCAAACGGAACACGGTGCAAACCCGTGACGCTCCCGGCGCTGTGAACCGGTAAACGCCCGCGCGCATGCAGGGCCATGGCCCTGCGGTCACTGCCGGCTTTCAGGCCGGCGGGAAGGCGCGCGCGGGATAAATCATCCGGCAAGTCAGAAGACGTGTAAAAAACGCGAATTTACGGAATCCGATGGCAAAGGGTTCCGGCAGGAAAACCCATGTTTTCCGGTCGGAGCCCTTTTTTTGTTAAAAGCTTTTTACCGCGTCCGCTGTTTTTTCAGGAAGGAAGCCCTGGGGCCGGGGTCAGTTTTTTCGCTCCTGACCGTTTACGGATTCAGCCAATGCCTTCGCTTAAAATTTCAAAAACTCGGCCTGTCGGCCTCAAACAGTTTGAAATTTTTTCGCTCCGGCATTTGCTGAATTTTTCCGTAAACGCTCAATG
>NZ_JAWODO010000106.1:0-3462 GCF_046483245.1 Desulfosalsimonas sp.
CACCACCGATTGTCAGGGGGCCCAGTTCGATGGCCATGGCGCTGGCGGGCAATGCCAGTAATAATACCAGCAACCCTGCTAAAAACAGGTTCCTTTTGCTTTTGCTCATTTGTTGCTCCTTTCGTTTGTGTTTCTGGTTTGCCGTTGTTTTTTGTTTTCCCGTTTTTACAGGAAAACGGTTTGAATCAAAATATTTTCAGGTTTTTGTTTTTGCCGCTTTTTCATACGAATCTCCCGGGGCAAACAAATTAATCCTTTTTACCCCGGGAGATTTTGAAGGTCAACAATTATTGAAACCCGGCCGGCCGGTCACAAAATAATTTTCAGACCGGCCCCGGCCAGGTTTGAAGCGCGCGGGCTATTTTGCCGAGGCCTTGGCTGCTGCCAGCCAGGCGTTCCATTTGTTCTGGTTGTCTTCAATCCATTCGTCCACGTGTCTTTCAACGTCTTCCTGTTTGTCTTCGCCCTCAAACATTTTGTTGTTCTGGTCGGCAATGTCGGGGAAGGGCACGGACATGAGCGAAAACATGGTTTTCACAGCCGGATTTTCCTCAAGAAAATCCTTGTTTGCCACCACGCGGATGTCATTTGCCACAAAACCCATTTTGATGGGATCTGTGACCGTGCCGGTCAGGCCCTTGGCGACCATGGCGTCTTCCAGGCCCTTCTGGCCTTCCTTGGGAATGATTTCAGGCACGTTGATCCACATGACATCCTCGCCCGGCTTTAATTTGTAGACCGTCCAGTTAGGCGTCCAGGTGTAGAAAAACACCGGCTGGCCGTCGTTGTAACGGGCCAGGGCGTCAGCCATGCTGGCGCTGTAGCCGGCCTTGATCAGGTTGATGTCATCGTGGAGATCATAGACATCCATGTGATGGGCAATGGTTTTCTCGCATCCCCAGCCCGGCGGGCAGGCCACCATATCGGCCTTTCCGTCGCCGTTTGCATCAAAAGCCTCCTTGACCTCGTCGCGCCGGAAATCGTCCAGGGACTTGATGTCATATTTTTCCACATGTTCCTTGGATACCAGGTAGCCCTGGACAGCGCCGGCCTCGACCACCGTGCCGGCCATCACGATGTCTTTTTCCCAGTTGGTTGGGAGAAATTCAGCGTGCAAGGGAAACCAGCCGTTGGCCCAAAAATCCACCTCGCCGTTGGCAAGGGATCGGTAAAAAATCGGGCCGCCGAGTTTTTTCGCGTCATCAACTTCATAGCCGAGTTCTTCGCAGGCCCTTGAATAAAGCGCTTCCAGGAAAAAGCCAGTGGTCCATGTGGCCGCGGCCGGTTCAATGGTTTTGCCCTTGCCGGGCAGGTCCTCTGCCATGGTTGTGCCGGAAAAGGCCATCATGAATGCGGCTATCACAAGCCCTGCAAGACCGATTCTTTTTGCCAGTTTCATGGGAATCCTCCTTTTTTGGTGTTGTTTTATCCTGTTGCACTGCTTGTATGCGCCAGGCCCTGTACATGGCATGGACCTAGCAAGATTCTATTCATCATATTTGGTTTGCCCCAGCGCCTGGGTGATGCGGTCAAGCACCATGGCCATTAAAACAATGCCCAGCCCGCCGATGCCGGCCAGGCCCACCTGCAGACTGTTCAAGCCTTCAAACACAGGCACGCCCAGACCGCCGGCGCCGATGAGTGAGGCGATCACGACCATGGACAATGACAGCATGATGGTTTGGTTTAAGCCCGCCATGATGGTTTTCAAGGCCAGGGGAATCTGAACCTTCAATAATACCTGGCTTTGGGTGGCGCCAAAGGAGTAAGTGGCCTCAATGAGTTCCGGGTGCACCTGCCGGATGCCAAGATTGGTCAGGCGGATGATGGGGGGCATGGAAAAGATGATGGTGGCAATAACTCCGGCCACCGTGCCGATGGAAAAAAGCATGACAACCGGCACCAGGTAGACGAATGCCGGCGTGGTCTGCATGGCGTCGAGAACCGGGCGCAAAACCGATTCAAAACGGTTGCTTCGTGATGATAAAATGCCCAGGGGCACACCGATTAACACGCAGACCACCACAGCGGAAATCACCATGGCCAGGGTGGTCATGGTCTCGTCCCACAAACCGATCATGCCGATAAAGCCCATGGAAATAAAGCTGAAAAGCCCCACCTTCCAGCCGGCGGCCTTCCAGCCGGCTATCAAAAACAGTATCAGAATGATTTCCGGCGGCAGCCACAGCAAAAGATCGTTGATGCCGTTTAGCATCCATTGAATGGGCATTTTGATAGCCTGGAACTGCGGCCGGAAATTGCCCACCAGCCAGTCAACCCCGTATGCAATCCAGTCATCTAAGGGGATGGTGTGTCGGAATATATCAAACATGGTGCCTCCTATGCGTATTGTTCGTCATAATTGCTCTCCCGGGTCAATGTCCGCAGGAAAAGATGCCTGGAGATGGTGCCCTTGTATTTGTTGGCGGAATCCACAATGGGAACCGGGCATTCGTATTCGGTGAGCTTGGGCAGCACTTCCTGAAGGGTTGCATCCTGCTGCATCGGCTCGATGCCTTCAAGGTAGGCCGGGGTGATGTCCTGGGAATTGATGGTTTCATCCTCCAGGGCCTGCTGGATTTTGTTCAGGGATACCACACCCACATAGGTGCGGTCCTTGCGCAGCACATAGGCATATTCCCGGTCATATTCATTGAGCCGCTGGCGCACCGCCCTGAGACCGGCCTTGTGCAGCGGGAATGTGACCTGGGTGGTGGTGGCGATGTCGCCGGCGGTATATACATTGGTGGGATCCACCCCGCGGAAAAAGGCCTTGACGTAATCGTCAGCCGGGTTGCGCATGATTTCTTCCGGTGCGCCGATCTGTACGATCCGGCCGCTTTCCATGATGGCGATGCGGTCGCCGATGCGCATAGCCTCGTCCAGGTCATGGGAAATAAAAATAACCGTCCGGTCGCTTCCTTCCTGGAGTTTTAACAGTTCATCCTGCATTTCCGTGCGGATCAGAGGGTCTAATGCGGAAAACGCCTCATCCATGAGCATGATGTCGGGATCCACGGCCAAGCCCCGGGCCAGGCCCACCCGCTGCTGCATTCCGCCTGAAAGGGATTTGGGATAGCTGTCGGCCACATGGTCGAGGCCCACCTGTTCAAGGGCGTTCATTGCCCTTTCCTTTCGTTTCTGCTCGGGTATGCCCATGATCTCCAGGCCGAATGCGGCGTTTTCGTGTACCGTCAAATGGGGCATCAGGGCAAATGACTGAAAAACCATGCTCATGTACTTTCTTCGCATTTCGGTGAGCTGCTTGGTGTCCATCTTGGTGATGTCCTGGTCTTCGACGAGGATCGTGCCGGATGTGGGCTCGATCAGCCGGCCGGCATTTTAGGTGTTCTTCTCGTCGGTGCGGTAGGCTCCGTGCTTCACATCCCCGCTCTGATAGCTTTTCCGCTAGGTGCTTCTATGCTTGATAGCGGGGCAACAGTGACCGCTGTAGCCGCATTC
>NZ_JAWODO010000107.1:0-12377 GCF_046483245.1 Desulfosalsimonas sp.
TGCCGGCAAATCACTTAAACAGGGTCCTCAATATTGTAAAACCCCGGCCTTTGCGGCGCAGCCGCTTTTGACCGGATAAAATCCAAAAAATTTACACTATTTTTGAGAGGCTCAGGAGTTGAATATGGAAATATCATTTAAAACCCAGATCGGCGGCGAGACGCTTAGCATCCAGGCCGGCAAACTGGCCAAGCAGGCCTCGGGCTCGGTTCTGGTCCAGTACGGGGAAACCATGGTGCTGGTAACAGCCGTATCCAGTGCCGACCCCAGACCGGATGCCTCCTTTTTACCGCTTACCGTGGAATATCAGGAAAAAATCTATGCTGCGGGCCGAATCCCGGGCAATTACTTCCGCAGGGAAATCGGCCGGCCCAGTGAAAAAGAAACCCTTACCTCCCGGCTCATTGACCGGCCCATCCGTCCGTTGTTCCCCAAGGGCTACAACTACGAAACCCAGGTCATTGCCACGGTGCTTTCCATGGACAAGCAGAACGAACCCGATGTTCTGGCCATGATCGGCGCCTCGGCTGCCCTGGAGCTGTCTGACATCCCGTTTGACGGCCCCATTGCCTGTGTGCGGGTGGGACGGATTGAAGGCAGCTACGTGATCAACCCGGCCATTGACCAGTGGGAGCAGTCGGATATCAACCTGATCGTAGCCGGCTCCAGAAACGGGATCATCATGGTGGAAGGCGGCGGGGATTTTGTTTCCGAGGCGGAAATGATCGAGGCCATCTTTTTTGCGCACAAGGAAATGCAGCCTTTAATCGATATCCAGGAAAAACTGCGCGACAGCATGGCAAGGGAAAAACGCCCCTTTGCCCTGCCGGAAAAAGACGCAAGCCTGGCCGAGCGCCTGGAGCAACTGGCCGCAGACAATATCCGCCAGGCCCTGACCATCGCTGACAAGCTCGAACGGCGCCAGGCCCTTTCCAGTGTCAAAAAACAGGCCATCGAAGCCCTGGGCGAGGCATACGAGGAGCGAAAATCAGAGGCATCTGAGATCCTTGGCGATCTGCAGAAACAAATCTGCCGGGAGATGATCCTCAAAGAGGGCAAGCGCATTGACAACCGCGCAACCGATCAGGTGCGCCCGATTTCCTGCGAGACCGCCCCTCTTCCCAGAGTTCACGGAAGCGCATTGTTTACCCGGGGCGAAACCCAGGTGCTGGCCGCCCTGACCCTTGGCTCGGGCCAGGATGAACAGCGGGTGGAAACGCTTCTGGGCGATGAAACCTATCCGTTTCTACTCCATTACAATTTTCCGCCCTATTCCGTGGGAGAGGTCAAGCGCCCCGGCGGTCCCAGTCGAAGGGACATCGGCCACGGCGCGCTGGCCAAGCGGGCCATTGAAAAGGTCATTCCTGCCAAGGAAGCCTTTGACTACACCATCCGCCTGGTTTCGGAAGTCCTGGAATCCAACGGATCATCTTCCATGGCCACGGTTTGCGCATCCAGCCTGGCTTTGATGGACGGCGGGGTCCCGGTGACCGCACCGGTATCCGGCATTGCTATGGGCCTGATCACGGACGGGGAAAAATCCGTTGTGCTCTCAGACATCCTGGGCGACGAGGATCAGTTCGGGGACATGGACTTCAAGGTGGCCGGAACCCGAAAGGGCATCACCGCCCTGCAGATGGACATCAAGATCAAGGAACTGTCCCGGAGCATCCTGGAAACAGCCCTGGAGCAGGCCAAAAACGGTCGTCTCCACATCCTGGATCGGATGGAGGAGACCCTCAACGCACCGCGCGAAGAGCTTTCCCCCTATGCCCCCAACGTAACCACCGTTCAAATAAGCCCGGAGCGCATCGGGGAATTGATCGGACCGGGCGGCAAGCACATCCGACAGCTCCAGAACGACACCAACACCCAGATCGAGATCAACGACAGCGGACTTGTGAAAATCGCCGCATTCTCCAAGGAAGAAGGCGAGGCTGCCGCTGAAATGGTCCGGGATATCGGCTCCGAGCCGGAGATCGGCCAGGTATATGAAGGCACTGTTGTCCGGGTTACGGATTTTGGCGCATTTGTCCAGATCAAAGCCAAAACCGAAGGTCTGGTACACATCTCCGAGCTTGCCCATTACCGGGTCAAAAGCGTAACCGACATTGTCAAGGAAGGCGACAAGCTGCAGGTCAAGGTCATTGACATCCGGGACGGCAAAATCCGCTTAAGCCACAAGGCCCTGCTTGAAGCCCCGGCAAAGGAGGATGGCGAATCCCGGCCGCCTAAAGACAACCGCGGCGGCAAGGACAAAGACAACCGTTCCCGCAGGCCGCCCAAGAAAAACGACAAATAATCGGCCTTTTTTCATATGTCGAACAAACCCGTGATCCAGTGCCGGCGGATACGGCCGGAATCGGATGCAGACATTGCCGCGCCCGAATACATGACTGCCTGCTCTGCCGGCATGGATTTGTGCGCGGCGGTAAATGAACCCGTGGCCATTGAGCCCGGAGAAATCAGGCTGATTCCCACGGGTTTTGCCGTATGCCTGCCCGCAGATCACGAGGCTCAGATCCGCCCCAGATCCGGTCTTGCCGTTAAGCACGGCATCGGACTGATCAATTCTCCGGGCACCATTGATGCCGACTATAGGGGGGAGATCCAGGTGGCCGTGATCAATCACGGCCGATCCTGCTTTGTGATCAATCGTGGCGACAGAATCGCCCAGATGGTCATCAGCCCGGTAAGCCGCGTGCTGGTGGAACTTGTGGAGCGCCTGCCGGATTCGGAGCGCAGTTCCGGGGGATTCGGGCATACCGGCATATGAAACAGCAACCCCCTTTTGGCGCATCTGTTTCCCGGTCGTGTGTGTCATCGCCGGATCTCACCGCCCGACTCTGCATCTGCATGCTTGCCAGCGGCAGCAAGGGCAATGCCATTTATGTGGCATCAGACCAAACCGCTGTATTAATTGACGCCGGCCTTTCCGGGGTGCAGATCGAGCGCCGGATGCAGCAGCAGGGCATCTGTCCCCGAAACCTCGACGCCCTGGTGGTTTCCCATGAGCACAACGATCATGTAACCGGCGTGGGTGTGCTGGCCCGGCGCTACAACCTGCCGGTTTACATCAATGACGGCACCAGAAAGGCCGCAGCCCGAAATCTTGGCCGCATTGACGCGTTTTGCCCGTTTTCCTGCGGCACCCGGTTTGTCATAAACGATCTTGTTTTCCGCCCGTTTTCCATTTCCCACGATGCAGCCGAGCCCGCTGGCTTTACAGTGGAAAACAATGCCGGCAAAATCGGCATTGCCACGGATCTGGGCATGGCCACGGCCATGGTGCGCCACCATCTGCAAGGCTGCAACCTGCTGGTGCTCGAAGCCAACCATGATGTGCCCATGCTCGAACAAGGCCCCTATCCCTGGCCCACCAAACAGCGGGTCAAGGGCCGTACCGGTCATCTCTCCAATGAAGCCGCCCGGGATCTGCTCATGGAAGTCATCCACGACCGCCTCAAACATGTGGTCCTGGCCCATATCAGCCAGACCAACAACACCGCCGAAAAAACCCTGAGCGTTGTGGCCGAACCCGTAAACGGCCGTGGCCTCAGGTTTTCCGCAGCCTGCCAGGAGACATGCAGCCGCATGTTTGAAATCACAAAAACGCCCTGACCCACCCATGTACACATCTTGAAAGAACAGCGCCTGTGCCTTTTTGAAAACTTTTTTGAAGTTTTTCTTGACACCAGGCGCAACGGACTTTTATTTTATTGAATACAATCCGAAACCGCCGTTGGGGGTGCCGACATCCGGCTGAGAATCCGCAGTTCCACGGATAACCCTTTAAACCTGATCAGGGTAATGCCTGCGCAGGGAAAACGCAGCAAACACATCCATCCGTGACATCTGATCGCAAATGGAAGTTAAAGCCGTTTTTCCGGCCGGGAAAACGGCTTTTTTGTTTTTCAACGCAAAACCAAGGAGATGACAATCATGGCACTTGACGAAATTCTGATTTCCCGGGCCATCATCGAACGGTATCACCAAAAGCTCACAGACAACCTGGAAACAGACGTGGCCATCGTGGGCGCCGGCCCCTCCGGCCTGGTGGCGGGTTATTTTCTGGCAAAAGCCGGCAAAAAGGTGGTCTTATTTGAACGAAAGCTAAGCATCGGCGGCGGCATGTGGGGAGGCGGCATGTTGTTTAACGAAATCGTGGTCCAGGCTGAAGCCCTTGCCATCCTGGATGCCTTTGGCATCCGTTACCGGCAATACCAGGACGACTACTACACCGCAGACGGAGTCGAGGCAGTAGCCTCGCTGACTGCAGAAGCCGTGCGCGCCGGGCTGACCATATTTAACTGCATCAGTGTCGAAGACGTGATGATGCGGCCCGACCGGGTCGAAGGGCTGGTGATCAACTGGTCACCGGTGGAAATGGCCGGCCTGCACGTGGATCCGCTCACGGTGCGCGCGAGCTACGTCATTGACGCCACCGGCCATGACACGGATGTGGTGCAGATGGTGGACAAGAAAAACCCGGGCCGGCTCAACACGTCCACCGGCGGCATCATCGGCCAGAAGGCCATGTGGGCCGACCGGGCTGAAAGCGATACCACGGAAAACACAAAGGAGATCTTTCCCGGACTTTACGTGGCCGGCATGGCCGCCAATGCCACAGCCGGCGGCCCCCGAATGGGACCGATTTTCGGCGGCATGCTGCTTTCCGGCCGCAAGGTGGCCCGGGAGCTGACCGACAAGGTCTGATTGGCCGCAAATCCCATTGAAAATTCGAAAGCATCTATTCAACAACAAAAACAGGAATATCCCATGACACAGTTGGAATCGGCCAGGGCCGGGCGCATCACCGATGAAATGCGCCAGGTGGCGGAATATGAACAAATGTCCCCGGAGCAACTGCGCGATAAAATCGCTTCAGGCCGGGTGGTGATACCCAAAAACCTCGCCCGGCAATTTGTCCCCCGGGCAATCGGAAAAGGGCTTTGCACCAAGGTCAACGCCAATATCGGCACATCCCCGAGCCGGCATGACCTCGCCCAGGAACTGGCCAAGCTCGATGCAGCCGTGGCTGCGGGCGCTGATGCGGTCATGGATCTGTCCACCGGCGGGGACCTGGATGCGACCCTGCGGTCCATACTGGACAAAAGCCCTGTAATGGTGGGCACTGTACCGGTTTACAAAGCAGTCAGCCGGATGCTGACAGCAGGACGAGCCTGCATTGATTTGACTTCTGATGATATTTTTGATGAAATTGAGGCCCAGTGCAGGGCAGGGGTGGATTTTATCACCGTGCACTGCGGCATTACCACGGAAACACTAAAGGTGCTCAAACAATGCGACCGGCATCTGGGCATGGTTTCCAGGGGCGGCAGCCTGCTGGCGGAATGGATGGCTCGCCACAATTCGCAAAACCCGTTATATTGCCAATATGACCGCCTGCTGGAAATCACCCGGGCCCATGACGTGACCCTGTCGTTGGGCGACGGCCTGCGGCCGGGCAGCATTTATGACGCCCAGGACCGGGCCCAGATCAGCGAGCTGGTGGTGCTCGGACAACTGGCCCAACAGGCCCGGGATGCCGGGGTTCAGGTAATGATTGAAGGACCGGGACATGTGCCTTTATCCAGAATTGCCATGGACATGAAACTGCAGCAACAGTTGTGCGGACAGGCCCCTTATTACGTGCTGGGCCCGCTTCCCACCGACATTGCCGCCGGCCACGACCATATTGCCGGCGCTGTTGGCGGGGCGATTGCCGCGGCTGCAGGCGCTGACTTTCTCTGCTACGTGACCCCGGCCGAGCATCTGACCCTGCCCGGTGTGGATGAAGTGCGCGAGGGCGTTATTGCCTCAAAAATCGCCGCCCATATCGGGGACCTGGAAAAGGGCGTGGCCGGCGCATGGGACCGGGACCGGGAAATGACCGCAGCGCGAAGAGGCTTTGACTGGCCGGCGGTTTTCGCCCATGCCATTGACCCGGAAAAAGCCCGGGCCATGCGGGCCCAAAGCGAGGACCACGACAAGGACGTCTGCACCATGTGCGGTGACTTCTGTGCCCTGAAAACCTATGGCCGGGCCATGGAAGAAATCAAATAACAGTGCAACCCTTAAAGCAAAGGAGTCTGTGATGGCCGAGTTTCATTATCAGCCCATGTTCCCCCTGGGAGCCGACGACACGCAGTACCGAAAACTCAGTGATGCAGGTGTTAGCATGGCCGAATTTGAAGGCCAGCCCGTGCTCAAGGTGGCTCCCGAAGCCCTCTCCGAGCTTGCAAAAACCGCTTTCACAGACGTGGCCCACCTGTACCGGACCCGGCATTTGCAACAGCTTGCAGATATTTTAAATGATCCGGAAAGCTCGGACAATGACCGGTTCGTGGCCCTGGAAATGCTGAAAAATGCCGTGATTTCTGCAGAATTCGTATTTCCCATGTGCCAGGACACGGGCACAGCGGTGATCATCGGCAAAAAGGGCCAGCAGGTCTGGACCGGCGCAGATGACGAAAAAGTCCTTTCCAAAGGCGTGTTTGACGCCTACACCCAAAACAATCTGCGTTATTCCCAAAACGCGCCCCTGGATTTGTACACGGAAAAAAACACCGGATGCAACCTGCCGGCCCAGATCGAGCTTTACGCCACCCCGGGCGATGCGTACAATTTTCTCATGATCGCAAAAGGCGGGGGGTCGGCCAACAAAACCTACCTATTTCAGGAAACCAAGGCCGTGTTAAACGAAAAGGCCCTGGTCGCGTTTTTAACCGAAAAAATGAAATCTTTGGGCACTGCGGCCTGCCCGCCCTATCACCTGGGCATTGTCATCGGCGGCACCTCGGCGGAAGCCAATCTCAAAACCGTGAAACTGGCCACCGCCGGCTATCTCGACACCCTGCCCGTTTCTGGCAACGAATACGGACACGCTTTTCGCGATCCGGACATGGAAGCAAAGCTTCTGGCCGCATCCCGGCAACTGGGTCTGGGCGCTCAGTTCGGGGGAAAATATTTCTGCCATGACGTGCGCGTCATTCGCCTGCCCAGACACGGGGCATCGTGTCCCATCGGCATCGGGGTAAGCTGCAGCGCAGACCGCAATATCAAGGGCAAAATCACAAAAGACGGTGTTTTTGTGGAACAGCTCGATACCAACCCGGCCCGGTTTCTGCCGGATGCTCCGGCCGTGGACACCCCGGCGGTGAAAATTGATTTAAACCGGCCCATGGACGAAATCCGCAGGGAGCTTTCCGGCTATCCGGTCACCACCCGCCTGCTGCTTTCCGGCGATATCGTGGTGGCCAGAGACATCGCCCATGCCCGGATCAATGAGCAGCTGGAAAAAACCGGGCAGCTCCCGGATTACATCAAAGATCACATCATCTATTATGCAGGCCCGGCCAAAACCCCGGAAGGCCATGCATCCGGAGCTTTCGGCCCCACCACGGCCGCGCGCATGGATCCTTACGTGCCTTTATTTCAAAAACACGGGGGCGCGTTTGTCACCCTGGCCAAAGGCAACCGCTCAGCCATTGTCAAAGATGCGTGCAAGGATTACGGCGGATTTTATCTGGGCTCCATCGGCGGGCCCGCAGCCAGGCTGGGCAGGGACTGCATCACAAAAGTGGAGGTGATCGATTTTTCCGAACTGGGCATGGAGGCGGTCTACAAAATACGGGTGCGTGATTTTCCCGCGTTTATCATCATTGACGACAAGGGCAATGACTTTTTCGAACAGATCCTTGGTTGATGGTTGTGCTGAAATTTTCCGGAAACGCTCAATTTGGCTTCAAAAACCGAACCCCGAACCTGGACTTCCTGGAAGGGTTAAAATGAAAAAATTCCAAAATGTCGCCAACCGAGCGGCCGGGTTTGTGAAAAACGATATCTGGAATGATCCGCCCGAAGCCGGGCGGCTTCATCAGGCATTTCTGCACGTGATACGGGTGGTGCTGATCACGGCCAACAGCTTCCGCAGCCAGTTGCTGCTGCTTCGGGCATCGGCACTGGCCTACAGCACCCTGCTGGCGGTGGTGCCGGTGCTGGCCGTGGGCTTTTCCATGCTAAAGGGCCTGGGGTTTCATACCCAGATCGAACACGTGCTGGTCAATTACCTGACCGCAGAGCAGGAGGAGCTGACCAGCCGGATTGTGGAATATATTTCCAACACCGATTTCAAGGCCCTGGGCGCCTTGGGAACCGCCGTGCTCATCTATGCCGTGATCATGATGCTCAGCAATGTGGAGGGCGCGTTTAACAGCATCTGGGGAGTTACCCGCAACCGTCCGATAGTCCGGAAAATTTCCGACTACATCAGTGTATTGCTCCTGGGTCCGCTGCTCATGGTGGTTTCAACTGCGGTGTTCACATCGTTTTCGTCCCACACCATGGTCCAGACATTGTCCCACTACCCGGTGTTCCGGGATTTTTTTGCCCTGTTTGGCATGCTGATCCCGTATATGGGCCTTTGGATCGCGTTTACGGCCATGTATATGATCATGCCAAACACCCGCGTGCGTTTTCTGCCGGCACTCATCGCCGGGGTGGTGTGCGGAAGCGTATGGGCGCTGGCATTTGAAGTCTATACAACCTTCAATGTCGGCATGGCCCGCTACAACAAAATATACGGCACCTTTGCCGCCCTGCCCATTTTTATCATCTGGATTTATATCAGCTGGATCATCGTGTTGGTGGGCGCCAGGATTTCCAATGCCATCCAACACTTAAAAACCTATCAGCAGGAATTCAAGGGCACCGGCGCCAGCTTTGGCCAGCGCCAGCACATGGCCCTATACATCATGCACGAAATCGCCCGGCACTTTCACACCGGAAACCCGCCGCCGACAGCCGATCAGATCTCCCGGCACCTGGCCATACCCACCCGGCTGGTGCATGAGATCGGTGAAATGCTCTGCGGTCAGGGCCTGCTGCGGGAAATCGAAGGCGACGGCCAGATCTGGCAGCCGGCAATGGATCTTAGCCGGATCCGGGTGGCGGATGTGCTCAACGCGATTTGCGATCACGGAAAAAGTCCCTGGCAGGTTCCCGAACCCGCCAGGGACCCGCAACTTGAGGATCTGATTCGGGCTTACCGGCCTGAGGCCGAACAATCCCCGCACCAGATTTCCATGGCCCGGCTTTTGGCCGGGGGCCGGGAAAACCCGGCCCCTTAGCCGGCCGGAGAAAATCTAGTCCACCCGTTCAAAGGCTTTGGCCTTGGCCTTGCAGATGGGGCAGGTGTCCGGGGGCTGGTTGGCAACGGTGTTGCCGCAGAGGGAACAGACATAATAGCATTCCGCTTCCTCACCCTGGCCCAGTTCATCTAAGGCCTTTCGGTAAAGCTTGGCATGGATCTGCTCGACTTCGTTTGCCCAGGTAAAGCTCTGATCCGCGGCTTTTTCGCCTTCTTCCCGGGCGTCTTTGATCATGTCCGGGTACATGGATTTAAATTCATAGGTCTCGCCTTCGATGGCTTCCTTGAGATTTTCCGCCGTGCTGCCGATGCCGTCCATGGCCCGCAGGTGGGCGTGTGCATGCACGGTTTCAGCCGCAGCTGCGGCCCGGAAAAGTTTTGCCGCGGCCGGATAGCCCTCTTTGTCCGCCTGCTTGGCAAATGCCAGATACTTGCGGTTGGCCTGGGATTCTCCGGCAAATGCGTCCTTTAAATGCTGCATGGTCTTTCCCATTGGTTCCTCCTTGGATTTCGGTGTTCATGGTCGTAATTCACTAAAATATGCATTCCGCATCACTTTTCAAGTTGTTTCCAAACGCTATTCAATCTTTGTGCCACAAGGCGGCACCCAATATTTCCGGCTTTTTTGGCAAACTTTTCCCGCCATGTCTCAATGAGACACTGCCCGGCGTGATACACCCGGGCCCCGGCTGAGACAAAGAATCGTTGCCATGGTATCAACTTGTATTGATGCCCGGGCCGAGCCTGTGTTATGTAAAAGCCAAAAAGACGAAGCAAGGCGTCACGAATAAAGGAAAGCGGATGAAAACTGCAAAACAACGCATTGAACCCTTAATAAAGGTGGATTTACGGGTTTCGGCCGGCAAGCGCCCATCCGGCACCGAAGTCATGGACCCGGAGCCGGTGGGGTTTATTTTCGGCATCGGAAAGACGGGCCTGACCCCCCTGGAACGGAAAATCGAAGGCCGGTACGCAGAGGAGCAGCTGAGCCTGGAAATCAGCAAATCCGCCATACCCGAATTTTTCGGTCATATCTTTCCCTTTCCCCTGCGTTTGAAAATTGCCCTGGATCCGTTTTATTTAAACCTGAAAATCGTATCCGTCTCCCCGGCCGATGCCCGGGAGGTGGTGCGGGCCATGGCGGAAATCACGGCTTGCAGCGGATGTGACTGCGGATGCGGGGGGCATTTTTAAACAAGACAGCGCCCGGTATTATTCAGACAGCAGAGAATCCAGGATCTGATCCTTTTGGGCCCACAACTGATCCACCCATTGATAAAACCGGTCCCGGCCCTGCTGGTCGGCAAAATACCAGCCGTCCTTTAAATCTTCGGGAATGGCCCGCAGTCGAACATCCACCCGGACACGCCGGGTCCGGCCGCAAAAAAAATCCCACAGACCTGGGACACCATCGGGATAGGCAATGGTGATATCCACCAGGTCCTGCAGCTGATCGCCCATGGCATAGAGTATCATGGCTGCCCCGCCGGCCCGGGGCTTTAGCAGGCGCCGGTAGGGGGAGTTTTGTTTTTTGTGTTTTTCAGGGGTAAACCGGGTGCCTTCCATAAAATTCATCACCGCTACAGGGGTATGACGGAATTTCTCGCAGGATTTGCGGGTGGTTTCCAGGTCCTGTCCCTTCAGATGGGGGTATTTTTCCACCACATGCCTTGGATAGCGCTTCATCACCGGGAAATCCAGCCCCAGGAAACACTGCCCCATAAGGGGCAGCCACAGCAGTTCCTTTTTGATGAAAAACTTGTATGGCGGAACCCGGCCGGCAAGCACCCGGATTAACACCAGGATATCCACCCAGCTCTGGTGATTGGAAACAATCAGGCACCAGCGGTCCATGCGCAGATCCGCCTGCCCGCGGATATCATATTCCACCCGGCCCAAAATCCGGTGGGTCCAAACGGAGCAGGCCACCCACATGCCGCTGGCAATCCGGTCAAGCCCCCGGCCGGCGCGTTTTTGCACCGCTTTTACCGGAACCAGAAATTTCACCGCAGCCACCAGGAAAAAAAACACGCACAGCACCACGGTAAACATCACATACACGGCAAAGGTCACCAGACCCCGCAACACCCAAATCAAAGCAAATCGCATCAACAATAACCTGCCCGGGTATAACCGTCCCGGATGAATACAGTGTATGAAAAATGAACATCGATTGCACCTTTAATTTTTTTTAAAATAACAGAATATCACATAATTTCAAGTTGTTTTCGCCATTTTGAAAAATGAAAAAGGCTTTTTACAATTCAACCGAATTGACAATCTATTAAAATTGTAGTAAAAACTATCAGTTATCAGAGAATGAAGAAACAGACATATAACATTATATCAAAAACTTATTTCAGAGCAGAGATAAATTTATTTGATTTTTTTCCCTTTGCCAATAGTGTTTAACATGAGCCCATGTCAGGCTAAAGGGTTTTCGAAACCGGACTTTTCAGGGGCCTACATTATGATTTTTTTTCAGATCATCCAAAAAAGAGGACAATAACCATGGGGAACGACTCATCAAATGGCCAGAAGCGCCTTGTGGTGGAGAATGCCTACAAAATTTTCGGGGGCGATCCAGGCCCTGCCTTTGAGCTTTTGAAGCAGGGCAAGGCCAAGGATGAAATCTACAAGGAAACCGGTCTGACCATCGGCGTTCAGGACGCCAATTTTTCTGTTTATGCCGGAGAAGTATTTGTGATCATGGGGCTTTCCGGATCGGGCAAATCAACGCTGGTGCGGCTGCTAAACCGGCTGATCGAGCCCACATCCGGCACGATCCTCGTCGAAGACCAGGACATCACCAAGATGGACACCAAGCAGCTCACCGAAATGCGATACGGGATCGACCTGTACTGCTGTAACCAGGTCTCGGGCACGGCGGGGCTTCCCTATTATCCGATCCTTTTCGGAATGGCCTTTACCTTTGCAACAGTATGCCTCGTTTCAGTGTTCCGCATCACCAACCCGGCGGGACGCAGGGATATGAGCCAGGCGGGTAATCTTTCAGGGGATGTGTGATGGATCCAGTCATTATAGGAACAATCGGCATTGTTATTCTTTTGCTACTTTTTTTCACGGGGATGCCTGTCGGCTTTGTGATGATCCTGATAGGCTTTCTGGGTTTCGGCTCTCTGGTGTCCTTGGGCTCTGCCTTGAGCCTCCTGGCCAAGGACCTCTTTCATGTCTATTCGGAATACAACCTGACGGTGATTCCACT
>NZ_JAWODO010000128.1:0-8279 GCF_046483245.1 Desulfosalsimonas sp.
AGGGCGGTTTGGGTTTCAGATTCCCTGGTTTCAGTTCTGGGGGCGGTCTCCGGGAGGGTAAAGTAGAAGATGAGCGGCTCCATCTTGCGGGTTCAGTGATAAATAAGGAAATCAGCCCGGGGCCCCAAAGTGTGCAGCCCCGGGCTGATGGCAATGAAAAGATGCTTATTTTATCTTGGTTACTTTCACAAAATTTTCCTGCAGGGCAACAGCGCCGCCCACAGGATCCCATTTTTTCAGGGCACCCGGCATGAACTTGTTGTCAGCCAGCCCCTTGCCGTAGGCGCGGCTTTCCACGGGCAGCTTGTGACCAAATCCGTGAAGCACGAATACGGCTTCCGGGTGGATAAAATCGGTCACCTTTGCCTTGATCTGCTCGGAGTAACCGTTTTTGGAAACATTGACGGTCTCATTGTTTTCAATATGCAGCTTTTCCGCTGCATCTGTATGAATCCAGAGCACGTTTTCAGGCACCAGTTCGCCCAGAACCGGATTGTTGACCGTATGGCCCTGGGTGTGCTGGGCACAGCGGCCGAATGTGAGCCGGAAATAGCCTTCCGGAGGGCTGTCAGCGGATTCATACGGTTTCAGGGATGGTATTCCCAGGTCTTCGAGCTTTTGGGATATAATTTCAAATTTTCCGCTTTTTGTGCCGAATTTTAAGTTGTCCCGGTCCTTGTAAATCGGCCCTTCGGTTAACTTGACCATGCCTGTGTCGTTAAAATCCTCAATGGAGACCCCTGTGCCCTGGAGCTGGTAGTTCCAGACGTCTTCGATTTTGTCATAGACCAGTTCGTTTATGCCCAGGCGCTGGGCTAGACCGGAAAAGATTTCCCAGCAGGCCTTGGTGTCAAACCGGGGTTCAACCGCCCGGCGGCGCATGAAGAAATAGGGCTGGAGGGCGTTTTTGGCGGCCAGCACGCTGTCGCGTTCCAGATACGGGGACAGGGGCAGCACAACATCGGCATACCATGCCGTGTCACACCAGGTAAAGGTCACCGATACCAGCAGATCCAGGTTGTCAAAGATCTGCCTGAGCCGGTCCGGCTCGGGATAAGCCATCAACGGGTCATGCCGGAAGGCGATATAGCCCTTTACCGGGTACGGATCTGCGGTTTCCATGGCTTCGTAGAGCAGGTGGGCCATCCCCGGGCCCTCGTCAAAGTGGGTGTATCGCCAGCCCACGCCGTCTGCGCGTTTTTCCTTGGGCTTTTCAAACAGGTCCATAAATTTTTTCAGCCCGGAATAGCCTGCGTCCTTGGGTTTGTTGACAAAGGGCAGGCCGCCTTTGGCGCCGTAGGAGCCAAGCAGGGCGTTGATGATGTAAATGGAGCGGCACAGGTAGAAAGTGGTGTCATATCGGGCCATCATCCACCCCGGATGCCAGAGCACGGCCGGGGCATCCTTTGCCAGCTGATGGACAAAGGAACGGATCTGGGCGGCCGGCACACCGGTTTCGGTTTCCGCCCATTCCGGTGTGTAATCCTTGGCAAAGGATTTGAGGGCTTCCAGGTCCTGGATGTATTTGCGGGCAAAATCCTTGTTGTGAAGGTCTTTTGTGAGCAGCTCGTTGATGACCGCCAGGTTAAAGGCATAGTCGGTTCCCGGGCGGACCATGAAAAACCGGTCCGCCTTGGTGGCCGACACATTGGCCCGGATATCAATGACGGTCAGCCGGCAGCCTTCATTCATGGCATCGGTCAGGTCGTTGACCTCCTGGACCCCGATGGCTTCAAACACGTTTCGCATCTGCAGAATCACGTGCTTGGCGTTTCTGTAGTCATAGGCCACTTCCTTGCGTCCCGCGCCGCTGACGGATTTGGCGGCATGCTGGACATTTCGGGCGCAGGAGGAATCATGATTGACATAGTTGGGCGATCCCAGGCCCCTTAAAAACGCCCGGTGGAAATCCCGAAACGGTCCGCCCCGGTCGGATAAGGCCACGCCCCGGGGTCCGTACTGATCCACCACTTTTTGCAGTTTTTCCGCGGTATAGTCCAGGGCCTCCTCCCAGCTGACTTTCCGCCACTTGCCTTCACCCCGCTGACCGTCGCGGATCATGGGATGGCGGATGCGTTCATTATCATTGATCAGGGCTTTTCCGGCCACACCCCGTGCACAAAGGGAGGTTTTCATGCCCGGTGCATTGGGATTGCCCTGAAGAAACCGGATGTTGCTGTTTTCCACTTCCGCCACCATGGGACATCGAACCGTGCACATCCCGCAGATCGTGTAAATTTTCTCTGTTGTCATATCCATTGTCTCCTTTTGTCCATAAAACCGCAAACGCTCAAATTTTTCAGTATGTCAACCTTCCTGAAGGATTTCGCTGTCATAGATCTCCTCGAGCCGGCGTTTGTGCCTGAGTTCCTCTTCAGCCAGAAACGAAAAAAGCTTTTCGGATTTTTCGCTGGCGCACCGGCCTTTCCAGGCCTTATAAAAGGCATGCGCCTTTTCCTCTTTTTTCATGGCCATGGCAAGGGCCTCCTGATAGCCGATATCCGGTGAAAACCGGACATCGATCATAAAATCGCTTAAATGCAGGTCCTTGACGTTGCCGTGTTCGTCCAGGTCGGAAAAAGGTTTTTCCGCACTCAGATCCAGGTCCGCCAAAAGCTGGCGATGCCGCGCTTCTTCCTCGGCCATTTCCCGGAAAAATTCTTTAATGCCTTTGTTTTTGGCAGAATCTGCACAGTCGCGGTAAAAGTCCCGGGCCTTTTCCTCCCGGGTGATGGCAAATGCCACCACATCGTGCATGGATCTGCAGCTGACTTCTGTCATGATTTCCTCCGGTATTACATCCGTTTGATGCGCGAGGCGCTTTTTATCCGGTCGGACAACAGTTTCGCGCATGTTGGACAATATCGGTGATGTTCCTTGACGTGGGGATGATCGTCGGTTCTGTTCTCCACCCGGTTCATGAATTTTGGTGTGGCAAAATAGCGGCCGCAGGCTTCACATTGCAGCAGCGGGTTCTGACCGATCACCTCGTCGCGGATGGAAATGATGCGAAGCCCGTTTTCATCCTTCTGATGGATCACACCCGTGGGGCAGATATTGACACAGGTGCCGCACCCGATACATTGGTTTTCGGGCCTGGGCACAACATACGAGACCCCGTTTCGTTTTTCCATTTTTAAGGCATTCGCGCCCACCAACTCCTTGCAGGCGCGTACGCAGAGCCGGCACCGGATACATTCATCCGGAGGCGAGCCCATATCAATGCCGTGCTTTTCCGCCAGTTTCCATATCGCCGGTGCTTCGGGAGCATATTTGGCAAGGTTCCGAAAGGCCGTGGTGCGCGCCTTTTGCACGCGCTCGTTGTCCGTGTTGACCTCCATGCCTTCAACAGGCTTGACTATGCAGGAAAGCTTGACCTGGGAAGGCTTGCCCGGCACCATCAGTTCCACGGCACAAAGCTTACAGGCCCCGGCAGGAGAAAGGGCCGGATGGTAGCATAACGCGGGAACCTCGATGCCCTGCTTGCGAAGGAGGTCGATGAGTCGTTTCTCCGGATCTGCCTGGATTTTTTGGTTATTGACGGTAATTTCAACCATTGTTTTTCTCCCCCGGCCGGTGCGTGCCTATTGTTCAATGATGCGCAGGCAGTCCTGGGGCAGCCGGTGCGTGCCTTTTTCATCCAGGCTTACCTCGATCAAAGCATCCGGGTCGTTTTTGCTGACGTCCGGATCCGTGATAATGCCGTGCAGCCCGATAAATGCCTCCATGTAATCTTCCCAGCTTTCATCGGTGGAGCGTTGAAAAATTTCCACTTTCTGGCCCTGTCGAAATGTCATGATTCATACCTCCTGACGGGATTGCGGGCATTTTGCCGAGTTTGACTATCTGGGCGGCGGAGTGATTTCCGCATGCTGCCCGCCGCTTTGGCGCCTGGCACATTCCAGGCATATGCGTCTGCCGTTTGACGTGGGGCTGACATCCCGCACGCGTTTGACGATATAATCATGGTATCGGGCCGGGCCGAGCACGGCGCCGCAGACTTCGCAGTATTCAAGCTGCAGACGGTTGAGCACGGTGCCGCACAGGGAAAGCTCCCGGTAGCCGTCGCGGTCTGTCATCTGCATGGCCCCGGTGGGGCAGTTGGTGGCACAGGCACCGCATGCGATGCAGCGCTCAGCGGTGATGCGCAGATCCGTGGGGCCGGGTTTGTCGAAATCCAGATATCCCAGGCAGAGCGCTTCAATTCCCATTTTGTCCCGGCAGATTTCCACGCACCGGCCGCAGCGGATGCAGATGTCACAGCGCAGGCATCTCTTGGACTCTTCATGGGCCTGCTGTTCATTGAATCCCAGGTGCACCTGCTGGAACGTAATGCGTCGCCGGTCATTGCTTAATTGGTGCATTTTCGGCCGGTCCAGGTCCATTTTCAAAGAAGCGGGAAGGTCAAAGTGCGGCAGGCGCCTGCGGCGGACCGGAACCCGCGGCAGGGTCGGCTGGGCAATGCCTTCAAAATGGCGGTGGATGGCCGAGGCGGCCTTTTTACCGCCGGCAATGGCTTCCACCACGGTTGCCGGGCCGGTAACCGCATCGCCAACAGCAAAAACGCCCTGCTGATTGGTTTGCATGGTCACGGTATGGACCCGGATGGTATTGCGCCGGGTCCAGTCCACCTCCTCAAACGCTTCAAGGCCCTGGGGTCTGATCTCCTGGCCGATGGCCGGGATAATGACGTCTGCTTCAATGACGTGCTCGCTTCCCTCCACCGGGACCGGACGCCTGCGCCCGGATTCATCCGGTTCGCTTAGTTCGGCGCGTACGCAGACAATGCCGGTGGCACGGCCGTCGGCTCCCTGGACCTGCTTGGGAATGGTCAGGTAAGAGAAGGCCACGCCTTCTTCTTCAGCTTCCACGACTTCCTCGTGATGGGCCGGCATCTGATCATGGGTCCGACGGTAAAGAATGGTCACCCTTTCGCAGCCCAGGCGCAGGCAGGTCCGGGCCGCGTCAATGGCCACGTTGCCACCGCCGACCACGGCCACTTTTTTGCCGGGCCGCCGGTGATCGCCAAGGCTTACGCGCCGCAGAAACGACACGGCAGGAATGACGCCTTCATAATCGTCTTCTCCGGGAATCATCAGCTTGTAGGAACCGTGAGCGCCAATGGCCAGCAAAAATCCTTCAAACCCCTCGGAGCGAAGCGATTCAATGGTGACATCTTTTCCCAGCCGGGTGTTGAGCCGGATTTCCACGCCGAGCGATTCGATCATGGCCACTTCCCGGTCAATGACCTCCCGGGGCAGCCGGTATCTGGGAATCCCGACCATCATCATGCCGCCGGCCACGGGAAGGGCCTCGATCACCGTCACCCGGTATCCCCGAAGCGCAAGATAATAGGCGGCGGTCAATCCGCCGGGACCCGCGCCGATGATGCAGATTTTGCGCCCGTTGTCCGGACTGGGTTCCGGGTTCTGGTAGCTCTGGGCGGACATGGCCTTTTCGGCTGCAAATCCTTTTAAGTCCATGATTGCAATGGATTTGTCCATCCGGCCCCGCACGCACATGAATTCGCAGGGATGCGTGCACACCAGGCCGCATACCCAGGGAAAGGGGTTGTCCCTGCGGATCACGGAAATGGCTTCTGCGTATTTGCCCTGGCCCACCAGGGTCACATATGAGGGAATGTCAATGCCTGCGGGACACGCCATCTGGCAGGGCGCCGGAGTAAGCATGGGACACCTGCCGGTGGGGCAGGTGTGGGTGCGGATATGGCTTATGAACTCTTCCTGGTGCTGATCCACAAATGATGTCACATGCTCGCCGAATTCCCGGCAGGCCGGCGTCAGGCCCTCATTGACCAGGTTTTGGGCAAGTTCCAGGATGCTGTCTAAATGATCGTCGCCGGCCAGGCCCTGGGAAACATCATGGACCAGGTCGAAAATCTCAGTGGCCCGCTGCCGGCAGCGGGGATGAGTCAGCGATCCGTTGTTTAAGGTCTGCTCGATTTGATCGTGCAGTTTTTTTACACTGCAGGTTTGGGAATCCATCTCAACCGCCTTGTGCTGGTCCGGTTATAAATCCTGGTTATAAATCCTGGTTATAAATCCTGATTATAAATCCTGGGCCCGGGCCCTGGCGTAGCGCTCCCGCCTGACTTCCGGGATTTCATCCGGGGTGCCGAAATAAAGACATTTTGTCGGGCATACCGTCACGCAGGCCGGCTCCAGGCCAGCCTCGACCCGTTCGTAGCAGTAGTCGCACTTGACTGCCTTGCCGGTTTCCGGATTCCATTGCGGCGCCCCCCATGGGCAGGCGGATATGCATGTTTTGCATCCCACGCAAAGATCCGGATCCACGGTGACAATGCCGTCTTCTGTCCGAGGGCGCATGGCACCGGTAGGGCAGGCCGCCACGCACCATGGGTTTTCACAGTGAAAGCAGGGCATGAACGTATAGGCGGTTCTGGGCAGGTTGCCCACCCGCCGGGGGCCGACTGCAACCACCAGGGATGGAAACGGGCCCCTGGGAAGGGCCTGCCGGCTTTTGCATGCCGCCACACAGGCCATGCAGCCGATGCATCGTTTTTGATCCTGAAACAGGTAGTATTTGCTCATGATTTCGGAAACTCCTTTGTTGCCGGGCGGTTTTGGTCAATCATTTCATATTTGCGGCACAGCCATCGCCCGCCGGCTGCGCCGAAAATTCCGCAGGCAAAAAAAACGGCCAGCAGAGACAAGGATGGATGGGTGCCGAAAAAATTCCGGTCTACGATGACCTGCAAAACGGCTGCTGCGATTGCCGGTCCTGTTCCGGCGCCAAGGGCCAGCAGCTGGTTGGCGGTGTTGCTGGCTGAAAAATGCTTTTCCCGGAACCTGTAGCCTGCAACAGCGCCGCAAAAGGCTGTGACAGGAGGAAGCCAGGCAAACAAAAGGTCCGGAGCAAGGCCGCAAACCACAATACCCAGGGCCATGACGCCAAAGGCACCCATAAGAAGTGCGGACAACAGGGCATACCAATCGGGAAATACCGCATCCATCCATTCTGTAAACATTCGGACAGACTGCATTATACTGCCTTTTCCGTCGAAGCGGTGCTGTTTTGTTTCTTTTCAAGCCTCATCCGGACAACGAATGCGGCGACGTAGAAAAACAAAACACAGCAGACAAACCAGAAGACGGCGCCAATGGGGTACTGCTGTCCGTTGAACCAGGGAAGCATAAACAGGTAGCTCCTGCCTGTCAGGGCTTCCAGCGCTTCTGGCGCATAGGTGGCATTGATGTATCCCAGCATCAGAAACAGAGGAATATACATTGTCAAAAGGTTCTTTAAAAAGCCTTCGAAAAAAAAATCATAGTAAACCTTGTTGAGATGTCCCTGATCAATGTTTCTTCCCAGATCTTTGGCCTTTTGCGGATCCGCGTCTTTTAGCTGAAGTGCCTGCTGCTTGACATCATACCAATAGTAAAACTCTTGCTCCAGTTCCTTGTAACGTTTTGTCTTGAACTTTTTTCCAAACACCCTGGTAACAGCTGCTGTGAGCACGGCAATGCCGGCCACAGCAGCTGTCGGGCCCAGCATGTGCAGGGGGCTGAACAAAATATCCAGCCCTTGCTGCGCATGCTGTACCATTGTTACAATAAACATCCAGAGCGCGTCCATCATTGCTGAAACACCCTAGATCCAGATCTCGATTTTGAAAAACCGGAAGAAGAGGAAAAACAGCACAACCGCCAGAATGACCTTGAGCTGTACTTCGGTAAACATCTTCTGCATCCGGCTGCCGAGGTATCCGCCCACAAAACCGCCGATGATAATGGCGATGGCGATCCAGAGGTCAGGCAGGTAACCGTTTAACAGGTACCCGATAAAGGAACCGATACTGGAAAAGCAGGTCCCCACCAGGGCAACCGGTACGGCCACGTACATGGGCAGGGCCCCGATCATGGTCATCAGGGGGGTGAGCAAAAATCCGCCGCCGATGCCGAACGCCCGGGAAACAATGCCGATGCCCACACCGATGATGCCGAAGAGCAAGGGGTTGATCTTAAATTCCTCGCCCCAGAACTTGAACTGGTAGTTAAACAGCTTGTTGGCACCGGTGGACATGGGCTCAATGCGGCCCATGCGGGCAGCCCGGCCCTCTTCCTTGGCCTTCTGGACTTCCTCGTTGAACTTCTTGGTCATGGCCTTGATGTTCTGGCGTTTTTTCATGGCCTGGGGGGTGAGCAAAAATCCGCCGCCGATGCCGAACGCCCGGGAAACAATGCCGATGCCCACACCGATGATGCCGAAGAGCAAGGGGTTGATCTTAAATTCCTCGC
>NZ_JAWODO010000130.1:0-15428 GCF_046483245.1 Desulfosalsimonas sp.
GGACGTTGGCGACGGTAAAGGCTCGTTGGGCGCCAGCGGAGAGTTCCATCATGCCCGCTCGGTCCTGCCCATCGATCGGCAAGACACGATGTTTATCTACTTTTCGTCGGCGTTTTTCCGGGGGCCACGGTCTGCACAATGGCATTTTCTCCGGATGCGCCCCGATTGGCGCGGGCTTTGAGCATCTGGGCGGTGGCAATGGCGTTGGTGCCAAGGGCCACAATCTCCACGTCCTCTTCAAACAACGCACGCAGCCGCTTGATGATGGCCGCACCAATACCGCCGCCCTGGCCGTCTATGACACAGATGGTTTTCATTCTATAATTTTTTCACCTTTCGAAGCTGCCGGCGGCGGCTTTTGGGCAGGCGCCTGGCCGGCCCTTTTTTCCGGGTGGTCGGGACCCAGCCCTGGCGGTGCCCGTCTTCGCCGCCGGTCCCCTTGGCTTCCATCAGCCTTGCCATTTCCATTTTTTCCTCAAACTCGCCCGGATCCACAGGCACTGCATTTTTTGCAGCCACTTTGGCCGCCAGCTCACGATCCGCGGTAACCACCATGGCCTTTTGCGCATCGCGGCAGGCCATATTTACGATCACCGAATCCGCAGTCTGCCCGTGCCGTGAAAACCGGATCCGTATTCCTTTATCAGCAGACCTGGCCTCAAAAGGCTCATTGTTTTGGCCGCCGTCAAATACCACGGTAATCTTGTAGCCCTTAACCCGCTTATAAGCGGCCAGCTCATCAATCAGGGCCCGGCGCCCGAGTTCGAGACTTTTATGTTCGGCGCGGCGCAATCGGTCAAACCTGCGGATCAGGTTGTAACCGTCTATGATCAGATGCAGGGCCACGGTCTAGTCGGTTTTGAGCAAGGCCAGGAGGCGGTCCAGATCATTGTCATCATAGAACTCGATCTCCACGCGCCCTTTTTTACCCCGCCGCTTGATTTTCACCCGGGTGCCGAACCTGCGCCCCAGGTCCTCTTCAAGACCGGCAAAATGGATTTCCTCGCTGGAAGCCGCAGGCTGTGGTTGATCACTGGTCTGGGTATTTAACCGGCCAACCAATTTTTCGGTTTCCCGGACAGAAAGCTTGCGCGAGACCACCGTCCGGCAGGCGGTTTGCTGCAAAGACGGATTGTCCGCGCCCAGAAGGGCCCGTGCATGGCCCATGCTCAGATCCCCTGTACGCACATGCTCCTTGACCGTGTCGGCAAGCTGGTTCAACCGCAGAAAATTGGCCACTGCCGAGCGGCTTTTGCCCACCTGGCCGGCCACCTGCTCCTGGGTTAAGCCAAACTCGTCAAGCAGCCGCTGATACGCTTCGGCTTCATCCATGGCATTTAGATCTGCCCGCTGGATGTTTTCAATAATGGACAGGGCCAGCAGCTGCTGATCACCAATGCCCCGAACCACCACCGGCACGGTAAACAGGCCCGCCATCTTGGCTGCCCGAAGCCGGCGTTCGCCGGCAATGAGTTCATAGCCGTTTTTGGCTTCCCGAACCAGCAGAGGCTGAAGCACGCCATGGATTTTCACGGATTCGGCCAGTTCGGCCATTTCCTCCCGGGGAAACTGCCTGCGGGGCTGAAAGGGATTGGGACAGATACGATTGATATCACATGGAAAATAATCCGGCTGCTGGTTCTGATCCCCGATTTCGATATCCGGAAACAGCGCATCCAGGCCTTTTCCAAGGCCGCGCTTGTGTTTTTTCTCGGTTGCGCCGGCATCATCGGCTTTCATGGTCCCCCCTTTTCATGAGCGTTTTTCAGCTGGCGGTCTTTTGCAGCCCCGAAGTTCCGGCTGCATTGTGCTTCCGGAGCATTTCCCTTGCCAGAGCACTGTAGCTCACCGCCCCCGGCGAGGCCGGGTCATAGGAAAGAATGGGTTTGCCGTAGCTGGGAGCCTCGGCCAGACGCACGGCCCTGGGAATCCGTGTATCATAGACCATGTCTTTGAAATATTTTTCCGCATCCTCGGCCACCTGTCCGGAAAGATTGGTCCGCTTGTCAAAAAGGGTCAGCAGGATCCCCTCGATTTTCAAAGACGGGTTCATCCGCTGCTTGATCCGCTTGACCGTCTGCAGAAGCTGACCCAGGCCTTCCAATGCGTAAAACTCGCTCTGCAGGGGAATCAGCACCCCGTGGGCGGCGGTCATGGCGTTGACGGTCAGCAGACTCAAGGAAGGCGGACAATCCAGCAGGATATAATCATATGCCTGACTGCACGGGGAAAGCAACTGCTGAAGCAGCCGCTCCCGTGAGGCATCGCCTAACATTTCCACCTCAAAACCGATCAGCTCCACCCGGGACGGCATCAGCCAGAGCCGGGGCACACCGCTTTCAACAATGATGTCTTGGGCATCGGCATGGCCGATCAAACCATGGTACAGGGTCTTTTCCAGTCCGCTTTTGTCGATTCCCAGGCCCGTGGTGGCATTGGCCTGGGGATCACAGTCCACGAGAAGAGTGGTTTTGCCGGCATGGGCCAGGGCGGCAGCCAGATTGATGGCGGTGGTAGTTTTGCCCACCCCTCCCTTTTGATTTGCAATGCAGATCATATGTGCCATAATAAAATCTCTGTATCATAAAAAAAACTGTTTGCAAATTCAAGAATGATGGCACCGTAAAAAGTCCAATATCTGCGTTACGCGCGATTCCTCAGAATTTCACGTACGGATAACTACGCTGCATTCTTCGGCAATCGCGCAAGCCTTGATCTTGAACTTTTTACGGCGCCATCTAAAAACCTACTTTTTACGAAACCATCAAGGATACAGATCCCAAGAAGAGAAATCCGAAGATATATCCGGGAGCAAGCCATGAAACGAATCGAGCAAGCCATCGCCTTAGTGCTGACATTATGCCTGCTGCTGTGGCCCGCTGGCTCCACAGCCGATGCCATGACCGTCAAGGAGGAAAAGGAACTGGCGGAAGAATTCCTTGAAACGATCCACAAGCATTACCATGTAATCGATGATTTTATCATCCACGAGTATATCAATGACCTGGGCGGGCGCATTCTGGAGAACCTGCCGCCCCAGCCCTTTGACTACAAGTTCCATGTGATCAACCAGGATACGGTCAATGCATTTGCCGGCCCGGCCGGAAATATCTTTATATTTTCCGGGCTGTTTGAAACCATGGACACCGAAAGCGAACTGGCCGGAATCGTGGCCCATGAAATCGCCCATGTCTCGGCCCGGCACATATCCGACATGATCGAAAAATCCAAAAAAAGCCAGATGCTGTCCATGGCCGGAATGATTGCCGGCATCCTCGTTGGCCTGGGCGGGGCCTCCTCGGTGGGCAGCGCCCTTTCCATCGGGTCCATGGCCGCCGGCCAGAGCATGATTCTGGCCTATACCCGGGAAAACGAACTGGAAGCCGATTTTCTGGGCCGCCGGTATCTGCTCGAAGCGGACTATGACCTCTACGGCCTCCGGGAAGCCCTGAGCAAAATCCGTGATCGGGAATGGTACGGCGAAGAGCAGGTCCCCACTTATCTCAAAACCCATCCTGCCACCCGTCAGCGCCTGACCAACCTGGAAAACATGCTCATGCACCATCCGGAGAACAAACCCTCTGACAGCTTTGCATTCCAGCGCACCCGCGCCCGGCTCAAAGCCCTTTACGGCCAGTCCGGCCGGGCTGTCAACCACTTCCGCCAGCAGCTTGAAAGGGATCCTGAAGATCAGGCCGCCCTATACGGCCTGGCCCTGGCTCTGGCCGAAAACGGCCAGCCCGAATCCGCCCTGGAGGCCATAAAGAAAACCGTCGCCCGGCGGCCGGATGATCCTTTCATGGCCATTGACCTGGGACGGATCTTTTTTCTATCCGGCAAACATGAAAAAGCCATCCACACCCTTACCGGCATTGACAACCTTTCCCGCTACGGCCCTGACGGGCTATTTTACCTGGGCCGCAGCCACATGAGCCGGGGCGATTTTGATAAAGCCATTGCCGCCTTCAAAGAAACCAACCGGAATTTTCCGGATCACGAACGCACACTTTACTTTCTGGGCAATTGCTACGGGGAACAAAACCGTCTGGATCAGGCCCATTATTACCTGGGCCGCTATTACCGGAAAACCGGGGATGCGGAAAATGCGAGATTCCATTTTAACCGGGCCCTGGACAGAACCGGAAGCGAAACCCTTGCGGAAAAAATCCACAAGGAACTGGCAGAAACAAAAAAAATGCCGGAAAAAAAGGAGGAAACAGACGAAAACAGCCCTTCCCGGGATTTTTACTTTTCCGGGAAGGCCGGTGCCGGCGTGTTTGAGCCCCGGTCTACATCCGGTCAAAATGGGAAAATTTCATGGTAAAGGTGCCTCTGCCCTGGGAGGCCGAGCGCAGGGCCGTGGTATAGCCAAACATCTTTGAAAGGGGGGCGATGGCGGTGATGATCTGGTTGTCGCCCTTTGCGGCAATGGATTCGATCTTGCCCCCCCGGGAATTTAAATCCCCGATCACCTCTCCCATAAAGGATTCCGGAACGTAGACCTCCACGTTCATAATGGGTTCGAGCAGGTAGGGATCAGCTGCGGCAAACACTTCCCGGCAGGCCATGGAGGCGGCAACGGAATAGGCCAGAGAAGATCCCAGCGATTCGCGAAACGCCCCGCCGGTGACCTTCACCTCCAGGTCCACCACCGGATATCCCATCAGCTCTCCGTATTCCATGGCTTCGCGAACGCCCTTTTCAACCGCCGGGATAAACTGTGCCGGGATGACATCCTCTGAAACCTCTGCGGCAAAGCGCATCCCGCTGCCGCGGGAAAGGGGCCGGGCTGTGAGCGCGACTTCGGCAAAATGCCGCTGGCCGGCCACCTCCCGGTCAAACACACCATGGCCGGATGCCTGCTTTGCGATGGTTTCCCGATAGACCACCTGGGGTTTGCCCACATTGACGTTTGTTTTATATTCCCGGCGCATCCGGCTGATAATCACATCCAGGTGCAGTTCGCCCATGCCGGATAAAAGGGTCTGGCCCGTGTCCTCGTCCTGTTTGACATGCAGGGTGGGATCTTCGGCCATGAGCTTTTCAAGCACCTGGGGCAGTTTTTCCTGATCATCATGGGTTTTGGGCTCAATGGAAATGGAGATCACCGGCTTGGTGAATTTCATCTGTTCCAGCAGGACCGGATTGTCCCTGTCGCAGAGCGTCTCGCCGGTGGAGGAATCCTTTAGCCCCACCACGCCCACAATGGCACCCGGGCCGGCCTCGTCTAAGCGCTCTCGCTTGTTGGCATGCATCTTTAAAATCCGGGAAATTTTTTCCGATTTCTCCCGGATGGAATTGTAGATCTCTGCGCCGGCCTTGATGCTGCCGGAATAAACCCGCACATAGGACAGCTTTCGGCCCTCGATCATGGAAACCTTGAAAATAAGGGCCACCGTGGGCCCCTTGGGCTTTGCCTCAAAGGCAACTTTTTCCCCGGTGTCGGGCATTGTGCCCTGAATGGGCGGAGCTTCCAGGGGGCTGGGCAGGTAATTGACCACCGCATCGAGCAATGGCTGGATTCCCTTGTTTTTCAAAGCCGAACCGCAGAGCACCGGCACCAGGTGCAGACCGATGGTGGCCTTCCGGATGGCGGCCACCAGGTTCTGAACCGGTATATCGGCTTCTTCCAGGTAGGCCTCCATGATGGCATCGTCGGTTTCAGCCACGGTCTCGATGAGTTTTTCGCGGTACTGTTGGGCTGTTTCCAGCAGATCCGGGTCGATTTCGCCGGTGACAAACGGCATTTCCGGCCCGCCGGTCTCCCAGACCATCTGGCGCATGTGCAGTAAATCAATAACCCCCCGAAACCCGTCCTCGCTGCCAACGGGCAGTTGAAGCACCAGGGGGCGGGCATGCAGGCGTTCTTTCATCATATCGATGGTCCGGAAATAATCCGCTCCCACCCGGTCCATCTTATTGACAAAGGCGATCTTTGGCACCAGATAATCGTCTGCCTGATGCCAGACGGTTTCAGACTGGGGCTCCACGCCGCCCACGGCGCAAAACACGCCAACCGCCCCGTCGAGCACGCGCAGTGAGCGCTCCACCTCAATGGTGAAATCCACGTGCCCCGGGGTGTCAATAATCTGGATGTCGCATTTGTCCCACTGGCAGGTGGTCACCGCTGAGGTAATGGTGATGCCCCGCTCCTGCTCATCGGGCATCCAGTCCATCACGGCTTCGCCGTCGTGGACCTCGCCGATTTTGTGAGACCGGCCCGTGTAAAACAGCACCCGCTCGGTGACCGTGGTCTTGCCTGCATCAATATGGGCGATAATGCCGATATTTCTTATTTGTCCGATTTTTTTCATCTCACCAGCAACATCTGCGCGTTTAGCGGCAAACGGATATCCACGTGTCCGGCCAGGGTTTGAACCGGGCTGCCCTCTATCAGGATCTGGACCGCCTGGATGCCGTTGGAATTGAGTATCAGTGTATTGACAATGCTGTAGACGCTCAGCAGTTCGCTGCGCACGCCTTTTGTGTGCAGATCCGCCGCTTCTGCCGACAAATCCACGTAAGCCACGCCCGCAGCACCGGCATACACCGCCCGCACATCGGTTTGCGCCGACAGGGGAGCCTCAAGCCTGGTTTTCGGCCCGCTGATCAGCTCTTCAACAATCCGGGTATAAAATTCGCCCGGGTCCTTGCGCTCATCGAAAAAATCGATATTCCTGGGTTCGCCTGCAAGATAGCCGGCCTCCGGATCAACAAAGTACAAAAATATTTCTCCCCCCGGTTGGCGGTCTGAAGCCGTGTTCCGGGCGCCGGCAACAGCCCCTGCGAAAACAAGCCATATGACCAGGCACAAACACGGCATCCGCCTGCACCATCGGTTCAATCCCATTTTACCCCCTTGAAAAGGATTTATCATAAGCCACAGATGCACCCATGTCAATGCGAGAAAGCCGGATTTTAGATACCTGATGCAACCCTGCGATTGTGCTTGACTTTACCGGGGTGCTTGTGGCAGGAAAAAATTTCGTTTCATTTTTGCAACCCAAGACTTTTGTTTTGGGTTGCAAATGATTATAGTCTACCAAAGTCAACCTTCAACCAACTGTCGGCATACGGCATGTGATATCATCATAAATCAATGCCCGGGCCCGCAGGCAAAAGCCGCGCCCGCACCGGGCATCAACGGAGGCTATTGTATGGCAGAACCAGCAATCAAGATTGGGACAAAGCGCTCAAGCACTTTTATCGACAAGGTCAAAGACCTGCTGCCCGAAGGCGGTAACCTGGATCTGTGCCTGACCTGCGGCGCATGCGCCTCGGGATGTCCGGCAACGGGCATCGGCGGCATGGATGCGCGCAAGTTTCTGCGCATGGCAGCCCTTGGCATGGATGAAGAAATTCAGGATACCCCCTGGGTCTGGCACTGCACAATGTGCCAGCGCTGCATTTACGTCTGTCCCATGCAAATCAACATCCCGCAGCTGGTGTTTTACGCCCGGCAGAGCTGGCCCCGGGACCAGCGGCCAAAGGGCATCCTCGGCTCCTGCGACATGGCCCTGCGCAATGACACCTGCAGTGCCATGGGCGCCACAGAGGAGGATTTTGAGTTCGTGGTCGAGGACGTGCTCGAGGAATACCGGGAAGCCCAGCCCGAATTCAAAGACATGGAAGCGCCGGTGAACAAGCAGGGCGCCTATTACTTTCTCAACCAGAACTCCCGCGAACCTGTAACCGAGCCCGATGAGATGGTGCCCCTATGGAAGATCCTGCACCTGGTGGGCGCGGACTGGACCTACGGCACCAAGGGTTGGGCGGCTGAGAACTACTGCATGTTCCTGGCCGATGACGAGGCCTGGAAACATATTGTGGAGGTCAAGGCCAAGGCTGTGGAGGACCTTGGCTGCAAGGTCTGGCTCAACACCGAATGAGGGCACGAACTTTTCGCAGTCCGGGCCGGACTGAACAAATTCAACATTCCCCACAACTTTGAAATCCAGAGCATCATTCAGCTCTACGCCCAGTGGATCCGGGAGGGCAAGCTCAAAGTGACACCCGACTGGAACAAGAACCTTGGGGTCAAATTCACGGTTCAGGACCCGTGTCAGCTGGTGCGCAAGTCCTTTGGCGACCCGGTGGCAGAAGACCTGCGCTACGTGGTCAAAAACGTGGTGGGCGAAGAAAACTTCATTGACATGAGCCCCAACCGCTCCAACAACTTCTGCTGCGGCGGGGGCGGGGGGTTTCTGCAGTCCGGATATCCCGAGGAACGCCGCAAATACGGTGAAACAAAAGCCAACCAGATTCTGGCCACCGGTGCGGATTACTGCATTACCCCGTGCCACAACTGCCACGCCCAGGTCCATGACTTGAGCGAAGTCCGGCACCATCCCTGGCAGACAGTTCACCTGTGGACCCTGATCTGCCTTTCTCTGGGCGTTCTCGGGGAAAATGAACGGGAATATCTCGGAGAAGATCTGAAAAACGTGGCCATGTACGGCGCGTAAAAACCAAAAAAATATCAGCACAAATATCAAACCGGGAGTTTTTTTCAAATAAAGGCTCCCGGTTTGCTGTTTCAACTCTGCAAAAATCCTACAACCCCGACAGCAGATCTTCCATGTCGAGCCTGCGTTGGGCGACATTGTCGCAGACCGCTGAAATAAAACCGTCCACCGGCGCGCCGTGATGTACGGCCCCGTCCAAGGTGCGCACCGCCAGGGTGCCCGCGCTTTTCTCCTTTTCGCCCACGGTGAGGATCAGGGGAATTTTGGACAGCTGGGCCTCCCTGACCTTTTTGTTGAGGCTTTCGGTCCGGTCATCCACATATGCCCGCAGGCCGGCGGCAAAAAACCGCTGGCAAATCTCTTTGGCAAAAGGGGCAAGGCTGTCATTGATCGGCAGGATCACCGCCTGGACCGGGGCCAGCCACAGGGGGAATTTTCCGGCAAAATGCTCGATCAAAATTCCCAAAAACCGCTCGATTGATCCGAAAATCACCCGGTGGATCATCACGGGCCGGTGTTTTTCATTGTCCCGGCCCACATAGGCCAGATCAAAGCGCTCGGGCAAAGACATATCCAGCTGGATGGTGCCGCACTGCCAGGTCCGGCCGATGGCGTCCTTGATGTGAATGTCAATCTTGGGCCCGTAAAAGGCCCCGTCGCCCTCATTGATCTTGTAATCAGCTCCGTATGCATCCAGCGCGGCGGTCAGCCCCCCGGTGGCCTGCTCCCATTGGGCGTCCGTGCCAATGGATTTTTCCGGTCGGGTGGACAGCTCCAGGTGAAAACCAAGCCCGAATGTGGCATACATGCGCCGCACCAGTTGTAAAATCCCGAGGATTTCCGGCTCGATCATCTCCGGGGTCATGAAAATGTGGGCATCATCCTGGTGAAAGGCCCGCACCCGAAACAGGCCGGAGAGCACACCGGAAAGCTCGTGGCGGTGCACCAGGCCGATCTCTGCGGCCCTGATGGGCAGATCCCGATAGGAGTGGCGCTTTTGCTTAAACAACAGCATGCCCCCGGGGCAATTCATGGGCTTGATGGCAGACTCTGTTTCATCCACCACCAGGGTATACATGTTTTCCCGGTAGTTTTCCCAGTGCCCGCTCTGCTCCCACAGGTTCCGGTGAAGAATAATCGGGGTTTTGGTTTCCACGTAGCCGGCTGCCCGGTGCTCCCGGCGCCAGTAGTCGAGAAGCGCATTCCACAGCTCCATGCCGTTTGCATGAAAAAAAGGCATTCCCGGGGCCTCTTCGTGGAAGGAAAACAGGTCCAGGGTCGCACCGATTTTGCGGTGATCCCGTTTTCTGGCCTCTTCAAGAAACATCAGGTACTGCTTTAAATCCTTTTTGTCAAAAAACGCGGTTCCATAGATCCGCTGAAGCTGAGGGCGGTCGGAATCCCCCCGCCAGTAGGCCCCGGATACCCGCAGCAGCTTAAAGGCCCTGACAAACCCGGTATGCGGAAGATGCGGGCCTCGGCACAAATCCGTGAACTCGCCCTGGACGTAAAAGGAAATGGTGCCGTCTTCCAGTTCCTGGATCAGCTCGCGCTTATACGGCTCATGGCGGTAGTGCTCAATGGCCTGGTCCCGGGTGACCTCCTGCCGTCGAACCGGAAGCTTTTCCTTGACGATCTGTTTCATCTCGGCTTCGATTTTGGGAAAATCCTCCTCGGAGATGGGCTCCATGTCAAAATCATAATAAAACCCGTCTTCCACCACCGGGCCGATGGTGGGCTGGGCATCCGGGTAAAGCCGGAGCACGGCCTGGGCCATGATGTGGGCGGCTGTATGCCGCAGAATATCCAACGCTTCCGGATCCTTTGTCGTGATAAAGCGGATACTGGCATCTTCTTGCACCTGGCTGTAAATGTCCATGAGCCGGCCGTTTGCTTCCATGGCCACGCAATTTCTGGCAAATCCCTCGGAAATGCCTGCAGCCACTGTATATCCGTCCACGGGTGGTTCAAACTGCCGCTGTGTTTTATCCGGAAATGTGATATTGATCATTGACTCTGTCCATTTGGTCATTCATATAGGGGGTGGAACTTCGGAATCACGCGCGTTAAGGCCCTATGTAATGAATCTGCATAACAGGGTCAAGAAAAAAGTCAGCACACGGAAAGGATCGGCAAGTCCGTACATTACAGTTCAAAATGGAATCTTCACCGGTTACATACATCAACACAGCAGACCAGATATCCGCCCTGGCCGGGCGCCTGGCAGAAGAGCCGGCACTGGCCGTGGACCTGGAAGCCGACAGCATGCACCATTTCGAGGAAAGGGCTTGCTTAATCCAGATGGGCACCCCAGGTGCCTGCTATATTATCGACCCCCTGACGGTCAGGGACCTTTCGGCCATGGCCCCCTTGTTTGCCGACCCCGGCATTGTCAAAATTTTTCACGGGGCGGATTATGACATGCGATGCCTGTACCGGGACTTTCACATCACAGTGGCAAACCTGTTTGACACCGAGCTGGCTGCCCGGTTTCTGGGCTATGGGGCCACCAGCCTGGAAGCGGTGCTGGCCCGTCATTTTAATGTGGAACTGGACAAGAAATTCCAGAAAAAGGACTGGTCCGTGCGCCCCCTGCCCGATGAAATGATCGCCTATGCCGCAAATGACGTGCGTTACCTGGTCACCCTGTACCAGGAAATGAAAGCCGAGCTCAAAGACCGGGGCCGTATGGAATGGGTGCGCCAGCATTGCGAAGAAATCGCCGGGGTGCGGCCGGAAACCCCGGATGCTGACACGCCGCTTTTTGTCCGGATCAAGGGCGCCGGCCGCCTGGACCCCAAAAGCCTGGCCGTGCTTGAAGCCTTGCTGGCTTTCCGGATGGAAATCGCCCGGAAAAAAGACCGGCCTGCTTTTAAAATCCTGGGTAATCAGAGCCTTCTGTCCCTGGCCCGGGAGAAGCCCAAAAACAGCGCTCAGCTAACAAAAAGCGGCCTGTTGAGCCGCAAACAGATCCAGATGTACGGCACCGCCATTTTGCAGGCCGTTGATTCCGCCATAAAACTTTCCCCGAAGCAGTGGCCCAGGTACCCGAAGCAGAGGTCAAAACCCGTGCCTGCGGCTGTGACACGCCGCATCAAACAGCTAAAGCAGTGGCGGCAGCAAAAAGCCGAAGCCCTGGAAATTGACCCGTACCTGATTGTCAACAAAAACGCGCTGAAACAGATCGCCGAAGATCAGCCCCGCACTTGGCAGGACCTGGATGCCATTGCAGATCTCAAGCCGTGGCAAAAGGACATGTTTGGCCATGAGTGGATTGAAATGTGAGCGGACCATGGAACAAAAAATCTTTTTTTCGGCCTCAGATGGAATTGAGCTGGAAGGCGTCCTTTTTCCCGGCAATGACAAGGCGGCAATCCTTGCCCACCCTCACCCGTTGTACGGCGGCAACATGGACAACATGGTCATCTGTGAAATCGCTGCTCTATGCCGGGCCCGGGACCTGACCACGATTCGGTTCAACTTCCGAGGGGCAGGACAAAGCCAGGGCGCCTATGACCAGGGCGCCGGCGAGCAAAAAGACCTGCTGGCCGCAGCCGATTATGTGCGGGCCCGGGGCGCCCGCGCAATCCATTTGATCGGATATTCCTTTGGCGCATGGGTACTGGCCCATGCCGACAGCGAGAAACTGCCGCCGGGCAGAATGCTCATGATTGCCCCGCCTGCGGCCATGATGGATTTTGACGGACTGCGGCCATGTTCCCGGCTGAAACTGGCGATTACCGGCAGCGAGGATGAAATTGCACCGCCGGCACTGGTGGAAAAACTGCTGCCCCGAATCAACCCGGCAGCCGAACTGCGGGTGATTTCCGGGGCGGATCACTTCTTTTCCAGCGGTTTGGCGGAGCTGAAAACCGCTGTATCGGATTTCATGGATGATTAACCGGGTCCTGCACCATCAACAAAACACTCAAACCCCAAAAACCGCTGCATTCTGACCATGAAAAAAATTGATGAAATCACCCTGCTCTACGACATCAGCCAGTCCCTAAACCGCCATACGGACCTCAAAAAGGCCCTGTACACGGTTTTGGACATCCTTTCGGGCAACATGCACATGTCCCGGGGCATGATCACCATCCTAAACCCCTTAAGCGATGAAATCAGCATCGAGGTAGCCCACGGAATTTCCCGGTCTGCCATGCAGAAGGGCATCTATAAACTCGGAGAAGGGGTGACCGGCCAGGTAATTGAATCCGGCCGGCCGGTGAGCATCGCCAAAATCAGCGAATCCCCGGATTTTTTAAACCGCACCCAATCCAGAAGCGGACCCGGCGAGCGAGAACTGTCATTTATCTGCGTGCCCATTAAAAAAGAACAGCAGGTCATCGGGGCCCTGGGTGTGGATTTGCCTTATGATCCGGAATACCCCCTGGCCGAGGGGGAAAAGATTCTCACCGTGGTGGCGGCCATGATTGCCACCCAGGTCATTCATTTAGAGCGCATCCGCAGGGAAAAGGAAAAGCTGAAAGCCGAAAACGAACGGCTCCAGATGGAACTGGAAAAAAAATACCGGATCAAAAACATCGTGGGCAACAGCAACAAAATGCGCGAGGTCTACCAGATGATCTCCCAGGTGGCCAGAAGCAACGCCACCGTGCTCATCCGCGGAGAATCGGGAACCGGCAAGGAACTGGTGGCCAATGCCATCCACTACAACAGTAGCCGCTCCAGCCATCCCTTTGTGAAGGTCAACTGTGCCGCCCTGCCCGCCAACCTCATTGAAAGCGAACTGTTCGGCCATGAAAAAGGAGCCTTTACCGGGGCCATTCAGCAAAAGGCGGGCAAATTCGAACTGGCCCACAAGGGGACCCTGTTTCTCGATGAAATCGGATCCATCACCGGCGAAGTCCAGGCCAAGCTGCTGCGGGTGCTCCAGGAGCGGGAAATCGAGCGGGTGGGGGGCAACAGGACCATCCGGGTGGACGTGCGCATTGTTGCGGCCACCAACAAAAACCTGGAAGAAGCCGTGGCTGAAGGCGATTTCCGAAGCGACCTGTATTACCGGATCAACGTGTTTCCCATCTACATGCCCCCGCTGCGGGAGAGAAAAACCGATATACTGGCCCTGGCCGATTTTTTCCTGGACAAATACACCCGGGAAAACGCAAAGGAGATTGTCCGCTTTTCCACCCCGGCCATTGACATGCTCATGGCCTACCACTGGCCCGGCAATGTCCGGGAATTGGAAAACTGCATCGAGCGGGCCGTACTGCTTTGCGAGGGCAAGGTGATCCACGGCTATCACCTGCCGCCCACCCTGCAGACCGGCAAGGAATCGGGCACGCTTCCGTCCCAGACCATGGAGGAAGCCGTGGAAAAACTGGAAATGGAAATGATTGTGGATGCCCTAAAGCATACCCGGGGCAACATGAGCCAGGCCGCCCAAACCCTGGGCACCACCCTGCGAAAAATCTCTTACAAGGTGCACAAATACGGCATAAATCCGCGGCAATACCATTAGCGGGTTAAAGGGCGTTTCTGCCGCGCTCTCCGGTGCGGATACGAACGGCTTCCTCCATTGAGAACACAAATATTTTGCCATCACCAATTTTGCCGGTATAGGCGGATTTTTGCACGGTTTCGATGACCTGCTCGGCCATGTCGTCATCCACTGCAATTTCAATCTTGAGCTTGGGAACAAAGTCCACGGCGTATTCCGCGCCTCTGTAGACCTCCTTGTGCCCTTTCTGACGACCGTAGCCCTTGACTTCGGATACGGTCATGCCCTGGATGCCCATGTCGGTGAGGGCTTCCTTGACATCATCGAGTTTAAAGGGCTTTATAATTACTTCAATTTTTTTCATTTTCATCTCCCATTGGCTGAATCCCCGGATATTGCGGCCCCGGGGCGCCTGCTGTCTGCAAAAAACCAAACCCTGAATAATCCCAAAGCCTTATTTTGGCTTGACAAAGTTCTTTTATTTAATATATGAATCATTACAAGTCAATGCCTACCATGAAAATCCGGCAAAAATAAACCCGTTTCAGGAGAAAATCCATGGGGCTACAGCAACGGGGATACCAGATGTGATCGTCAAAAGCTTTATTGCCAGCGACAACACCGCAGCCATTACTTGCCCGGAATGCCAGAAAACCATTATCAAGGATGTGTCGAGATACGCCGAAGCGGACAATATGATCAAGCTCAAGGCCAAATGCCCGTGCGGCCATGCCTTTACGGTGTTTCTGGAAAGAAGAAGACAGTACCGCAAATCCACCGAACTGCGGGGCACCTATCTCTATATCCCTGCCCACAGTGCGTCTAAAAGCGCCCAGCACTGGGGAAGCATGGTTGTCACCGATATTTCCAGAACCGGTATCCGCATGAAATTAAACGTCCAACCCCGGTTCCAGGTGGGCGAGCAGGTCACTGTTGAATTCCGGCTCGATGATGCCAACAATTCCCTGATCAAGCGAGAGGTGGTCATCCAGCATATCAAGGGCCTGGACGTGGGGGCCACTTACGCCAGAGCCCATTCCTACGACAATATCATCGGATTTTACTTGCTCAGATAATCCTTAATTTTCTGTTTACTGCCCAAAGACTTTCCGCCATATCCGCACAACCCTTCTGCGCAGTTCGGCAAATCGGTTTTCCGGCAGCACAGCCCTTTTTTCCTGGAGATTCATGCGATGGACAAAATAGCGGTAAATCAAATAGGCCTGTTTCAAGGCATGGGCGTCGAGATCGCCAATAATGCCGCAAAGGGCCAGGGCATTTAACTGGCGCACCACATCTGTCCACTGACCCAGTTGTTCGTGCCGGCTGCCATGGCGCAGAATCAAAAACTGGACCAGAAACTCGATATCCACGATGCCGCCGGGATCCTGCTTTAAGTCAAACAAGCCACTGTGTGAAAATTCACGGGCACTACGCATCCGTTCCCGCATTTCCAGTACCGCCCCGGCCAGCTGATCTGCGCTGCGCCGGGCGGCAATCAC
>NZ_JAWODO010000162.1:0-13979 GCF_046483245.1 Desulfosalsimonas sp.
GAGGGAGGACTTGGATGAAAGACCTTATCAAAAAACTGGTGGAAACATACGGCCCGTCGGGGAACGAGGAACAAATCCGGGGCTTGATTGAGGAGACGATTCGCGACCATGTTGATGAAATCCGCGTCGACACCATAGGCAACCTTATCGCCCACAAAAAAGGAACGGAAGAGGGCAAGCGGGTCATGGTCGCCGCCCACATGGACGAGATAGGTCTCGTCGTAACCCACATCGATGACGACGGCTTTGCGCGTTTTGGCCGCGTTGGCGGCGTGTCTCCCGTCACTTTGGTGGGCAACCGCGTGCATTTTGCCGACCAGACCGCTGGCGTGATCGGCTGGGAAAAGTGGCTTCGCTCCTCCAAACGTCCCAAATGGGAGGAACTCTTTATCGACGTGGGCGTCACCTCCCCGGAGGATTGCCCCATAGATGTGGGCGATATCGCCGGCTTTGTGCGCTCCTTTACAGATATGGACAAACGCCTTGTGGCCAAGTCCATGGACGACCGCATCGGTTGCGCCCTGGTCATACAGACCCTTTTTGACATGAATAGATCTCCACATGACATCCACTTTGTCTTTACCGTACAGGAAGAACTGTCTCCAGCAGCGCTGATGACAAACAGGCGGTTGCAGCAGGCGGCTCTGGGAAAGGATCTGCAGTGACAAGCGGGGCCTCGGAAAAATCAAAGCCCGCCTGGTCCGGCTCCCAGAGCAGGGCCGGAGGACAGAGTGCTGTGTTGCGGCTACTGGATCGATACTTTGGCAACTGGATTCAGTTTCTGCGGGAAGTCAAGGTGGAGCTGGGCCGCGTAACCTGGCCGACGCGCAAGGAAACCGTCGGCACTACAGCTGTTGTATTGGTTTTCGTATTCATTATCGCCATTTTTTTGGGCGTTGTGGACATGGGTTTGTCCAGCCTCGTCCGTTTGATCCTGTAGAATTGAGTTAACAAGGGAGTTAAGGCGTGGCGTTGAACTGGTATATCATCCATGTATATTCCGGCTTTGAAAACAAGGTGAAGCAAAACCTTGAGGAGCGCATTGCCACCTGTGCCCATCCGGAAAAATTCGGCGAAGTTGTGGTGCCCACCGAACAGGTGGTGGAATTGGTCAAGGGCAAGCGAAAAACCTCCAGCCGGAAATTTTATCCGGGTTACATTATGGTGCGGATGGAATTGGATGAAGAAACCTGGCATCTGGTAAAAAATACGGCAAAGGTCACGGGATTTCTCGGGGGGCGGGACCGGCCTGCACCCATTTCCGATGAGGAGGCCGATCAGATTATTCACAAGATGGAAGCCGGGCAGCAAAAGCCCCAGCCCAAGTTTTATTTTGAAGTCGGAGACGAGGTCCGCGTCATTGACGGGCCGTTTACCAATTTCAACGGCACCGTGGAAGATGTCAGCCCGGAAAAGGGCAAGCTCAAGGTGCTGGTCAGCATTTTCGGACGTTCCACACCGGTAGAACTCGATTTCGTGCAGGTGGCGAAAAATTAGAACAGGAGATGTTTAAGACATGGCGAAAAAAGTCGTAGCCCAGGTAAAGCTCCAGGTGCCGGCGGGAAAGGCCAACCCTTCACCGCCCATCGGCCCCGCACTGGGGCAGCACGGGGTCAATATCATGGATTTTTGCAAGGCGTTTAACGCCAGAACGGCAAATGACGAAGGCATGATCACCCCGGTAGTGATCACCATATACCAGGACAAAACCTTTACGTTTATCACCAAAACCCCGCCGGCTGCTGTGTTGTTGAAAAAAGCCGCCGGCATTGCAAGGGGTTCGGGCAGCCCCAAGGCCGAAAAAGTCGGCAAGGTGACCCAGGCCCAGGTGGAAGAAATCGCCAAAACCAAGATGCCGGATTTAAATGCCCCTGATATGGAAAATGCCTGCCGGATTATCGAGGGCACGGCCAGGAGCATGGGGCTTGAAGTGGTCTAAAGGTCAATAAGGAGCTTAAGGGAAAAACAATGCGTAAACGGAGCAAAAAATACAGGGAGATCAAGTCCAGGTTTGATCTCCAGGAACGGATGGATTTTGCCGCTGCGGTGGCTGCTGCGGTTGAGTCTTCCTATGTCCGGTTTGATGAAACCGTTGATATTGCCACCAAGCTTGGAGTCGATCCCCGACACGCCGACCAGATGGTTCGCGGATCCGTAGTCCTGCCCCATGGCCTTGGAAAAGAGGTTAAGGTCCTGGTCTTTGCCAAGGGTGAAAAGGAAAAGGAAGCCCAGGAAGCCGGGGCTGACTATGTGGGCAATGATGACCTGATCGAAAAGATCAAGGGCGGCTGGTTTGACTTTGACAAGGCCGTTGCAACGCCGGATGTAATGGGCTCTGTGGGAAAGATCGGAAAAATCCTCGGTCCGAGAGGCCTGATGCCCAATGCCAAGACCGGCACGGTCACCTTTGATGTGAGCCGGGCGGTCAATGAACTCAAGGCCGGTAAGGTGGATTTCCGGGTGGATAAAACCGGCATCGTTCATGCGCCCATGGGCAAGGTCTCCTTTGGCTCGGAAAAGCTGATCGACAACGTCCGGGCGTTCATGGACACGGTGCTGCGCCTGAAGCCGGCGGCCAGCAAGGGAACGTATCTGCGCTCCATTGCCGTTTCCACAACCATGGGTCCCGGCTTTAAGGTGGACCCGGTGTTTGTGAAGGAATTGCTCAAGTAAGGATTGCCGGTTATTGTTTGGGATCCGCGAGCCCGGCCACAGGCCGGGCCGCGCTTGCCATATATATCGATATGAATTGCGATATTTAATCATTAATCTGTCAAAGACCGTAGGTTCACCCCGTCAGGCGTGTATAATCGGAAAAATGATTTTCCGGCCTACTGAGGCAGGCTTTCTGATGCTGTGGAGGCCCGTGGTTTTTACAGATTCAGAAAGGAGGTGGAGTCAGTGTTAACGCTTTCGCAAAAGCAGGAGCTCGTTTCAGCCCTTCATGAGAAATTCGAGCAGAAAAAAATCCTTGTGCTTGTGGATTATAAAGGGCTCAATGTCACAAAAATCAACGATCTGCGTTCCAAGCTCAGGCAGGCCGGCATTGAGTTCAAAGTGGTGAAAAACACCCTTTTGATCCGGGCCGCAGAGCAAACCGATGTGGAATTGCTTCGGCAGCAGTTTGAAGGCCCCAGCGCCGTGGCCATGAGCTATGATGATCCGGTGGCGCCGGCAAAGGTTCTCTGCGAGTTTGCCAAGGATAATGACAAGCTGCAGATCAAAGCCGGGGTTATGGACGGCAGCGTGCTCGACGCCGATGGCATCAAGCGGCTTTCGGAATTGCCGTCTCGCGAAGTGCTGCTTGCAACTGTGCTGGGCACCATGAATGCCGTTCCCACAGGTCTGGTTCGGGCCCTTAACAATCTTCCCGAGCGTCTGGTCTATGCCCTCAAGGCCATAAATGATCAGAAAGAGGCCGCTTAGGCCCCCTGATCCGTTTTTCCGGGGCCAACAATGCAACAATGACTTTTAAAACTTACGCAAATGATCGTGTAAATGAATACCAAGGAGATATCCAATGGCTGACATCACCAAACAGGATGTAATCGATTTTATCGCGAACATGACGGTTCTGGAGCTTTCCGAACTGATCAAGGAACTGGAAGAAAAATTTGGCGTTTCCGCCGCAGCACCCGTGGCAGTGGCCGGCGCGCCGGCTGCAGGCGGTGAAGGCGCCGCAGTCGAAGAGGAAAAGACCGAGTTTGATGTGGTCTTGTCCGCAGTGGGCGACAAAAAGATTCAGGTTATCAAGGAAGTGCGTGCCATCACCGGTCTGGGCCTTAAGGAAGCCAAGGCCATGGTTGAAGAAGCGCCCAAGCCGGTCAAGGAAGGTGTGGTCAAGGAAGAGGCCGACAAGATCAAAGCACAGCTCGAAGGTGTGGGTGCCTCTGTGGAAATCAAGTAGCCTGCCTTTGTTCAGGCGCCTTTTATACGCAATCCGGCGCAAATGCATGCATAGAGCACAGACATGTGATCACGACAAAATTGCGAAAATCGGCACCGGGGCTTGCCCGGCTGCCGGTTTTCGCAAATTGATTTTAATACGATATATGCTGGAGACGAAATGACAGGAAATCCCCCGAAATACAAACGATTTCGGAAAAATTTCGGTCGCATTCAGTCCATTGTGGACATCCCGGATCTTATCGGGATTCAACGCGAATCCTACCAGCGATTTCTGCAGATGGGGGTTTCTCCCGAAGAGCGGAAAGACAGCGGTCTGCAGGCTGTGTTTAACTCGGTGTTTCCCATAAAGGATTTCACCGGAACGGCTTCTCTGGAATTTGTTTCATACCATTTCGGAGAGGTCAAACACTCGGTCAATGAATGCATCAACCGGGGTATGACCCATGAAATCTCCGTCCGGATCCGGGTGCGCCTGGTGGTCTATGACCTGGACAAAACCACGGGTGTTTCCAACATCCGGGATATCAAGGAGCAGGAGATTTATTTTGGCACCATCCCCCTGATGACCGAACGCGGGACTTTTATCATCAACGGCACGGAACGCGCGGTGGTCAGCCAGCTGCACCGCTCCTCGGGCGTGTTTTTTGACCATGACAAAGGCAAGACCCATTCCAGCGGGCGGATCATTTACAGCGCCCGGATCATTCCGGTTCGCGGCTCCTGGATTGACATGGAAATTGATCCCAAGGATATCGTTTATGTGCGCATCGACCGGCGGCGCAAGTTTCCGGTCACTCTGCTGTTTAAGGCCCTGGGCTACACGGATGACGATATCCTGTCTTATTTTTACCATACCGAAAAAGTCTTTATTAAGAATGAAAAATTTGTCCGGAAGCTGAACCCGGAATTTCTCAAGGGCGAACGTCCGGGGGAAGACATTGTTCACCCGGAAACCGGAGAAGTCCTTGTCAGAAAAGGGCGGATGATCACCAAGCGCGCCATCCGGCAGCTTCAGGCCGCGGGCATGGAATATGTGCCCATGACCACAGATGAACTCCAGCAGCGTGTGATCGCCTCGGACGTGCTCCATCCGGAAACCGGTGAACTCATTGCCCACTCCAATGATCCTGTTGAGCCGGATCTGCTGGACCAGATGGCTGCAGCCGGTGTGGAGTGGTTTGAACTATTGGTCATGGAAGGCCCCTTTACCGGCCAGTCCATTCGAAAGACCCTGCTGCTGGACAAGGCCAAAACCAAGGAAGAGGCATTAATTGACATATACAGGCGTCTGCGGCCGGGCAACCCGGTGACCGCAGAGGTGGCCCAGGATTTTGTGGATCATCTGTTTTTCAAAACTGCCTATTACGATCTGTCCAGTGTGGGCCGGCTCAAACTCAATCATCGTTTAAATATTGACACTCCGCTGGACATGCGGACGCTGCGCCGGGAGGATATCCTGCAAACCGCCCGGATACTGGTGGAACTGCGCGACACCCAGGGCACTGTGGACGACATCGATCACCTGGGCAACCGGCGGGTGCGGGCGGTGGGCGAGCTGCTGGAAAACCAGTACCGTATCGGGCTGGTGCGCATGGAACGGGCCATCAAGGAGCGCATGAGCATGCAGGAAGTCGATGCGCTCATGCCCAATGACCTTGTCAATCCCAAGCCGGTGTCGGCCGTGGTCAAGGAGTTTTTCGGCACCAGTCAGCTTTCGCAGTTTCTGGATCAGACCAACCCGCTTTCGGAAACAACCCACAAGCGGCGCTTAAGCGCCCTGGGGCCGGGCGGGTTGACCCGGGACCGGGCCGGCTTTGAGGTGCGCGACGTGCATCCGTCCCATTACGGCCGGATCTGCCCCATTGAAACTCCGGAAGGTCCCAATATCGGACTCATTGTTTCGCTTTGTACATATGCCCGGGTCAATGAATATGGATTTATTGAAACCCCGTACCGGGTGGTGGAGGAAGCCACGGTTTCCAACCAGATCCGCCTGCTTTCGGCCTTTGAGGAAAAGGATCATCCCATTGCCCAGGCCAATGCACCGGTGGATGACAAGAACCGGTATGTGAACCCGGTGGTGATTTCACGGGTGGACGGCGAGTTCATGATGGTTGAAAAAGACCGCATTGAACTCATGGACGTCTCGCCCAATCAGCTGGTGAGCATCAGTGCCTCGCTGATCCCGTTTCTGGAAAACGATGATGCCAACCGGGCGTTGATGGGCTCGAACATGATGCGCCAGGCCGTGCCCCTTCTCAATACCGAGGCTCCTCTGGTGGGCACCGGTGTGGAAGGCATTGTGGCCCGGGATTCCGGAGTTACGGTTGTGGCCAGGCGCGACGGGACGGTGGTGGATGTGGATGCCTCCAGAATTGTCCTGCAGCATGATCCTTCAGATGATCCGTCCCAGAAGGATGTCACCATATACAACTTGGGCAAGTTCGTGCGTTCCAACCAGAATACCTGTTTTAACAACAGGCCCATTGTCAAGAAGGGCGAAAGGGTTCACGCCGGTGAAATCATTGCTGACGGTCCGGCCACGGACAACGGGGAACTGGCCCTGGGCAAAAACGTGACAGTGGCGTTTATGCCCTGGGGGGGGTACAATTTTGAAGACTCTATTCTGGTCAGCGAACGATTGGTCAAAGATGGAGTTTTTACCTCCGTGCACATCGAGGAATTCGAGGTGCTGGCCAGGGACACCAAGCTGGGCCGCGAGGAAATCACCCGCGATATTCCCAATGTTGGGGAGGAAGCGCTCAAGGACCTGGATGAAAGCGGTATTATCCGACTTGGTGCCGAGGTGGGCCCGGCCGATATCCTGGTGGGCAAGGTCACGCCCAAGGGCGAAACCCAGCTCTCTCCCGAGGAAAAATTGCTCCGGGCCATATTCGGGGAAAAGGCCGGGGATGTAAAGGATACTTCGTTGCGGGTGCCGCCCGGGATTTCCGGGATTGTCACGGATGTCAAGGTGTTTTCCCGCCGCGGCGTGGAAAAAGACGACCGCTCGCGGGCGATCGAGGACGAGGAAATCGCCGCCCTGGAAAAGGACCGCGATGATGAGCTAAAGATCATCGAGGAGACGGCCAGAAACGAGATCATTGCCGCTCTGGCCGGCAAACAGTGCTCAGAAAGCCTCACCGATGGACAGAAGGTCCTGATTGCCAAAGATGTCCGGATGGAAAAAAAGATGCTGGCCGATATTTCCCTGGCCAAGTTCGGGCAGATTTCCTTAAAGGACAAAAAGGCTGAGGAAAAGGTGGCCGAAATTCTGTCGCGCTATCGTGAGCAGGCCGAAATGGCCAAATCCGCCTTTGAGCACCAGGTCAGCTCCATTGAAAAGGGCGATGAACTGCCCCCCGGGGTCATCAAGATGATCAAGATCTACGTGGCCATGAAGCGCACCCTGGCCGTGGGCGACAAAATGGCCGGCCGGCACGGCAACAAGGGCGTTGTTTCCAGGATTTTGCCGGAAGAAGACCTTCCCTATTTTGCCGACGGCCGCACCGTGGACATGGTTTTAAATCCCCTGGGCGTGCCGTCTCGGATGAACGTGGGCCAGATCCTTGAAATTCATCTCGGAAGGGCGGCAAAGGGCCTTGGCGACCAGGTCAATGCGCTGCTGGCCGAAGGTAAAACCGAGGAGCTGCGCAAAAAATTCAAAAAAATCTTTTCCGGCAAGACGCAAGCCGATCAGATCAAGGATATATCCGATTCCGATGTTCAGCGCCTGGCTGAAAACACCTCTGAGGGGGTCTTTATGGCCACCCCCGTGTTTGACGGTGCCAGAGAAGAGGAGATCAAGGATCTGCTCTCTGAGGCCGGGGTCAGCCCGTCGGGTCAGGCAACCCTTTATGACGGCCGCACGGGGCTGCCCTTTGATGAGAAGGTCACTGTCGGTGCCATGTACATGCTTAAACTGCACCATCTGGTTGCCGATAAGCTTCATGCCCGCTCCATCGGACCCTATTCCCTGGTCACTCAGCAGCCCCTCGGGGGCAAGGCCCAGTTCGGCGGCCAGCGGCTCGGGGAAATGGAGGTCTGGGCCATTGAGGCCTATGGCGCGGCCCATTGCCTGCAGGAGTTTCTGACGGTGAAGTCTGATGACATGGCCGGCAGAACCCGCATGTACGAAAAAATCGTCAAGGGCCAGAATGTTTTTGAGCCCGGATTGCCCGAATCCTTCCGGGTTCTGACCAAGGAATTGCAGAGTCTGGGCCTGGATATAACGCTGGTGGAAGAAGACAGCGAATAATTTTATTTTTCATGCAAGGAGATCGCATTGGAAACGATCTACGATTTTTTCATCAAGCCGAAAAATCCCAACCGGTACAAAGGGGTCAGGGTGGCTCTGGCCTCCTCGGAACAGATCCGGAGTTGGTCGCACGGCGAGATCAAGAAGCCCGAGACCATCAACTACCGGACGTTTAAACCGGAACGGGATGGTTTGTTCTGCGCAAAGATTTTCGGCCCCATCAAGGACTATGAGTGCAACTGCGGCAAGTACAAGCGCATGAAGCACCGGGGGGTCATTTGCGAGAAATGCGGCGTGGAGGTAATCCAGTCAAAGGTTCGGCGTGAGCGTATGGCCCACATTGACCTGGCTTCGCCCGTAACCCATATCTGGTTTTTGCGCAGTCTGCCGAGCAAAATCGGCAACCTGCTGGACCTGACCTTAAAGAACCTGGAGAAGGTTCTGTATTTTGACAATTTTATCGTGATCGACCCCAAGGACACGGGCCTTTCCAAGCTGCAGCTGCTCTCTGAGGAAAAATACCGGGAGGCGCGGCAGCTTTACGGCAACAAGTTCGAGGCGGGCATCGGGGCCGAGGCAATCAAGATTCTCTTGGAGCGCATCGATATTGAGGCCTTGTACAAGGAACTGCGTACCGAGATCATGGAGACCGGCTCTGATGCCAAGCGTAAGAAACTGGCCAAGCGGCTCAAGGTGGTGGATGCGTTTCGCAAGTCCGGTCTGGACCCCATCTGGATGATTTTAGACGTCATTCCTGTACTGCCCCCGGATCTGCGGCCGCTGGTTCCCCTGGAAGGCGGGCGGTTTGCCTCCTCGGATTTAAATGACCTGTACCGCCGGGTGATCAACCGCAACAACCGGCTGAGCCGTTTAATGGAACTCCGGGCGCCTGATATCATCGTGCGCAATGAAAAGCGCATGCTCCAGGAAGCCGTTGACGTGCTCATAGACAACGGCCGCCAGGGCCGTGTGGTCACCGGCACCAATAAGCGCCCCTTAAAATCCCTGAGCGAAACCTTAAAGGGCAAACAGGGCCGGTTCCGCCAGAACCTGCTGGGCAAGCGCGTGGACTATTCCGGCCGGTCCGTGATTACCATCGGCCCGGATCTGCGGCTGCACCAGTGCGGGATTCCCAAGGAAATGGCCCTGGAGCTGTTCAAGCCCTTTATCTACCATCGCCTGGAGCAAAAAGGCATTGTCACCACTGTCAAAAGCGCCAAGAAATGGGTGGAAAAGCGGACTCCCGAGGTCTGGGATACCCTGGACGAGGTGGTCAAGGAATACCCGGTGATGCTCAACCGCGCCCCGACGCTTCACCGCCTGGGCGTCCAGGCTTTTGAGCCGGTGCTCATAGAGGGAAAGGCCATCCAGCTCCATCCCCTGGTCTGCACCGCGTTTAACGCCGACTTTGACGGCGACCAGATGGCCGTGCACATTCCGCTGTCCATGGAAGCCCAGATCGAGGCACGGGTGCTGATGCTGGCATCCAACAATATTTTGTCGCCGGCAAACGGCAGCCCCATCATCGTGCCCACCCAGGATATTGTCCTTGGCATTTATTACATGACCCTGGGCCTGACCGGCGCCCGCGGCAGCGGAATGAAGTTTGCCGATACCCAGGAGGTGCGCGTGGCCTATGACGCTGGCGTGGTGGATCTTCATGCCAAGGTCTTCGTGCGCATCAAGGGTCAGCGCGTGGAAACCACGGTGGGCCGCGTGCTGCTGTGGGAAATTATTCCCAAGGGCGACAGCTACATCCTTCGTCACATCATGGTCACAGACAGGGACAAGGCTGATGATGTCGTGGAGGCAGTGGAGGATGGCACCCCGTTTCGCGATCTTGTCAAGCCGTTTTCCGAGGCGTTTGACAAGACGTATAAAGGAAATATCGGGCTTCTGGACGCCCCCGAGTTTCAGGAAATCTTCCAGCTGCCCGATTTTGAGGTGGAGTCGGTGTTTTCCCTGGATGAAGGCGATGTCAGCGGGATTATTCACGTGGGCGATCAATACCATGTATTCCAGGTTATTGAGAAACGCTCTGAGATTCCTTTTGATACCATCAACAAAGTGTTAAATAAAAAAGCCCTGCAGGATCTGGTGGATTACACCTATCGGCATAAGGGGCCCAAGGCCACGGTTATTCTGGCCGACCGGCTCAAGAACATCGGTTACAGCTATTCCACGGCCGGCGGGCTGTCGATTTCCATTGACGCCATGATTATCCCGGAAAGCAAGTGGGACATTCACGCGGCTGCGGAAAAAGAGGTGGCAGAGATCAACCACCAGTACACCGAGGGTCTGATTACCCAGGGGGAGAAATACAACAAGGTTGTTGACATCTGGGCCCGTGCCACCGACGAGATTGCTAACAAGATGATGGAGGCAATGGAAAAGCCTTATATCATGACCGATCTGCAGAAGGATGCAGCTCAGGTCGATGATAAACGACTTGCCGACATGAGCGATAAGACCGGTGGAGAGACGGTCAACCCCATTTTTATGATGGCTGATTCCGGAGCCCGGGGCAGCAAAGACCAGATGCGGCAGCTGGCTGGCATGCGGGGCCTGATGGCAAAACCATCCGGCGAGATCATTGAAACGCCCATTACCGCCAATTTCCGGGAAGGGCTTTCCGTGCTCCAGTATTTTATTTCCACCCACGGCGCCCGTAAAGGACTTGCGGATACGGCGTTGAAAACAGCCAACTCCGGATACTTGACCCGCCGTCTGGCAGATGTGGCCCAGGACTGCACCGTTATGGAGCATGACTGCGGCACGGTAATGGGCATTGAGGTCGAAGCCCTCCTCGAAGGCGGAGAAGTGATCCAGCCCCTGGAAGAGCGGGTGCTGGGCCGAATTGCCCTGGAAGACGTGCAGGATCCGTTCACCGACGAGGTGCTCATCCGCCGGGGTGATGAAATCGATGAATCCGGAGTTGCCCGCATCAGCCAGGCCGGGGTCACCAGCGTGAAAATCCGCTCGGTGCTCACCTGCCGATCTCGGTTCGGGGTGTGTGCCATGTGTTACGGCCGGGATCTTGCCCATGGGGGGTTTGTGGAAATCGGCCAGACGGTTGGCATCATTGCCGCCCAGTCCATCGGCGAACCCGGCACCCAGCTGACCATGAGAACCTTCCACATCGGCGGTACTGCCAGCCGGCGGGTGGAGGAAGCTGAAATCAGGGCCCGGGTGCAGGGGATTGTCAAGTACAACAAGCTTAATGTGGCTTTGAATGCGGAAAACCGCAAAATTGTCATGAACCGCAGAGGTGGTGAGTTTTCCGTTGTTTCGGATTCCGGCCGGGAACTGGAGCGGTGCCCGGTGATTTACGGTGCAGACATCCTGGTCGAAGACGGCCAGCGGGTGGAGGCCGGCCAGTTGCTGGCTTCATGGGATCCGTTCACCACTCCGATCATCACCGCAGTGGAAGGAAAGGTCAAGTTCGGGGACTTGGTGATCGGCCGGACTTTGCAGGAACGGGTGGACCCGGTGACCGGCAAATCGAGTCTTACTGTGGTGGAATCCAAGGGAATGGACGCCCGGCCCAGAATTTCCATCAAGGACAAGGAAGGCAAAACCGCCAATATCCCGGGCTCCGGACCGGCCCGGTACGTGCTGCCGGTCAATACCATTTTGATGGTGGAGGAGCACGACCATGTGCGGGCTGGCGACATTATCGGAAAGATTCCCAGGGAGACCACCAAGACCAAGGACATTACCGGTGGTTTGCCGCGGGTGGCCGAACTTTTCGAGGTGCGCAAGCCCAAGGAGGCCGCGGTCCTCTCCGAGATCGACGGTTTTGTGGCCATTGCCAAGGCCACCAAAAAGGGAAAGCAGCGCCTGACCGTGACTCCGGTGGACGCCGGCGAGAAAAAGGAATACCTGATCCCGCGGGGACGGCACATCAGCGTATATGACGGCGACTATGTCAAGGCCGGAGAACCGCTAACCGCAGGCAGCCCCAACCCGCAGGATATCCTGAGCATCAAGGGCGAAGTCGAGCTGGCCCGTTACCTGTTAAACGGGGTCCAGGAGGTCTACAGACTCCAGGGGGTTCGCATCAATGACAAGCATATCGAGGTGATCGTGCGGCAGATGATGCGCCGGGTCAAAATTCAGACAGTTGGCGACACCGCTTTTATTCCCGAGGAACAGGTGGATAGAATCGAGTTTGAGGAAACCAACCAGGCGGTGGTGGAGCAGGGCGGCACCCCGGCCGTGGGCGAGCCGCTTATTCTGGGGATTACAAAAGCCTCTCTGTCCACAGATAGCTTTATCTCCGCAGCCTCGTTTCAGGAGACCACCAAGGTGCTGACAGATGCCAGCATCGCAGGTGCCTATGACGGCCTGCGCGGGTTGAAGGAAAACGTGATCATGGGCCGGCTGATCCCCGCAGGTACGGGCCGGACTGAATACGGGCAGCCGGATATCGCCGCTGAATACTAGGCAGCAGTATCCGCTTGTATCCGGGGCGGATGAAATGGTGCCGGCAGCTAAAAGAAAAAAGCTTGACACCACCATGATTTAAGGGTATTATTTGTTATTTTAGCTTAGCACTATAAACATTGTGAATATATGAATGATTTGTAATGGATAGGGGATAGCATGCCGACGATTAATCAGCTGGTTCGCAAGGGCCGCAAGCAGATTCAGAAGAAAAAGGGTGCGCCTGCGCTTAAAGCTTCGCCGCAAAAGCGCGGTGTGTGTGTCAGAGTTTATACGGCCACGCCTAAAAAGCCCAATTCCGCCCTGCGAAAGGTGGCAAGGGTTCGTCTGACAACAGGGGTGGAGGTTTCCGCGTATATCCCCGGCATCGGACATAATCTCCAGGAACACTCGGTGGTTCTCGTGCGTGGGGGCCGGGTCAAGGACCTTCCCGGTGTTCGGTATCACATTGTTCGCGGTACCCTGGATACGCTTGGAGTGGCTGACCGGAAGCAGGGTCGGTCCAAGTACGGAGCCAAACGCCCCAAATAACATGATATTCGGGGTGCAACTTGTATCTGAAAAAAAATGGTGTAGGCAATGCCGAGAAGAAGAGAAATCCCTGAAAGAAAAATTATTCCGGATTACAAGTACAAAAGTCCGCTCGTATCCCGGTTTGTCAATTCCGTAATGAGAGACGGGAAAAAGAGCACGGCCCAGTCGTTGATATATGAAGCTTTTGATATTATTGAAAAGCGGATGAATGAACCGGCCTTAAAGGTTTTCGAGCAGGCACTGGGCAATGTAAAGCCCCAGCTGGAAGTCAAGTCCCGGCGGGTTGGGGGGTCCACATACCAGGTGCCCACAGAGGTCCGGTCGATGCGCCAGACCGCTCTGGCCATCCGGTGGATTCTCACTTATGCGGAAAAGCGGCCGGAAAAAGGCATGGCCAGGAAACTGGCCGGTGAGTTTATGGATGCCGCCCAGCAGCGCGGTGCTTCGGTTAAGAAGCGTGAGGATACACACCGCATGGCCGAGGCCAACAAGGCCTTTGCCCATTACCGGTGGTAGCCGAAGGTATTTTGGTTTTGATATCCCTTGCCCATCCAGTTTTTCCATTTTGGATGGGCAAACTATCTGATTGCAGATGATTCAGATTTATTTCAATGGCAAACCCGTTTGAGCAAGAGGGTGGAAAATGGCAAAGCAGAAGTTTGAGCGGACCAAGCCGCATGTAAACGTGGGAACGATCGGTCATATTGACCATGGCAAGACGACATTGACCGCGGCGATCACCAAGCATTGCGGACTGCGGGGCTGGGCGGAGTTTATTCCGTTTGACAAGATTGACAAGGCGCCCGAGGAAAAGGCCCGTGGGATCACGATT
>NZ_JAWODO010000011.1:0-4715 GCF_046483245.1 Desulfosalsimonas sp.
GTCTGGGCCGGGGCCACGGTGATGCTGTCTCCGGTATGAACGCCCATGGGATCCACGTTTTCAATGGAGCAGACAATGACCACGTTGTCGTTTTTATCGCGCATCACCTCAAGTTCATATTCCTTCCAGCCCAGAACCGATTCCTCGATCATCACCTGATTGATCATGCTGGCATCCAGGCCGGCCGAAGCGATGTTCTCCAGGTCCTCGGGGTTGTAGGCCACCCCGCCGCCGGTGCCGCCCAGGGTGAAGGCGGGGCGGATAATCACGGGATAGCCGATATCTGCGGCAAATCCCCGGGCGGCCTCCATGTTGGTGGCAATGCCGCTTTCGGGAATCCTGAGGTTGATCTTTTCCATGGCCCGGCAGAACCGGTCCCGGTCTTCAGCCTTGTGGATGGCATCTAAGCGGGCGCCGATCATCTCCACGCCGTATTTTTCCAAAACCCCGGCCTCTGCAACGGCCACAGCGGTGTTCAAACCCGTCTGCCCCCCGAGGGTTGGCAGGATGGCATCCGGCCGTTCTTTTTCAATGATCATTTCCACGGTTTTGGGGGTAATGGGCTCCACATAGGTGCGGTCCGCGGTTTCCGGGTCGGTCATGATGGTGGCCGGGTTGGAATTGACCAGGATCACCTCGTAGCCTTCCTCTTTTAAGGCCTTGCATGCCTGGGTGCCGGAATAGTCGAACTCGCAGGCCTGGCTGATGATAATCGGCCCTGCGCCGATGATCAGGATCTTGTGAATGTCGGTGCGTTTCGGCATAAAAAGTCCGTGTTCGGGTGCGGTTTATTGATTGTCCTGGATCGTGCGGACAAATTCGTCAAACAGGTAGCCGGCATCATGGGGTCCGGGTGCGGCCTCTGGATGGTACTGGACCGTAAACAAAGGGTATTGCCGGTGAGAAAACCCCTCCAGGGTCTGATCGTTTAAGTTCATATGAGTGATATCCACGGCATTGGCGTCCAGGGTGTCGGGATCCACGGCAAAACCGTGGTTCTGGGAAGTGATTTCCACCTTGCAGGTGGCCAGGTGCTGCACCGGCTGATTGACCCCGTGATGGCCGAACTTGAGCTTGAAGGTCTTTGCCCCCAGGGCCTGGCCCAGAAGCTGAATCCCCAGGCAGATGCCAAACATCGGCTTATACCCGATCAACTGCCTGGCGGTTTCCACGGCATAGGAAAGGGGCGCGGGATCACCGGGCCCGTTGGACAGAAACACCCCGTCCGGTTCAAGCCTTTTGACCGCATCGGCCGGGGTGTCGGCCGGCAGCACCAGGACCTGGCACCCGGCGTTTTCCAGGCAGCGCAGAATATTGTATTTTACCCCGTAGTCCAGGGCAACCACCCGGAAACCGTCGGCTTTGGGTCCCCAAACCCGCTGATCCGGGCCGGACACGTCACAGGCAACCGGTCTGTTGTTTTTCCAGAAATAGGGTTTTTTGGCTGTCACGTGACACACCAGATCCTGACCTTCCATGGGCGGAATCTGCCGTGCCCGGGCGCTTAAGGATTGCGGGTCTGTGTCATGGGTGGAAACAAATGCGCGCATGGCCCCGGCCTGCCGGATATGACGGGTCAGCGCCCGGGTATCGAGTTCATCCACCCCCATGACCCCGTGGGCCCTGAGATAATCGGCAAGGCTTTGGTCAGCCCGGAAGTTGCTGTATTGGTCCTGGTATTCCCGGATCACGAACGCGGCCACCTGCACCCGGTCCGATTCGATATCATCGGCATTGACCCCGTAGTTGCCCACCAGGGGAGAGGTCATGGTCACCATCTGCCCGCGGTAGGAAGGATCTGTGAGAATCTCCTGGTAACCGGTCATGCCGGTGTTAAACACCATCTCCCCCGAGGCCTCCCCGGGTCCGGTGAAACTGCGGCAGGCAAATGCCCGCCCGTCTTCTAGTGCCAGCAAAGCTTTCATAGGGATCAACGTTTACCGTTCAAAGTTCAGGGTTTAAAATGGATGGCCCGGGCAAAATCCCGCAATTTTACGCATATGCCCGCAAAATCATCCAAAAATTTACTCTCAGCCGGGTAGCCGGATACATTAACACGGCTGCCCGGCCGGAGCAAATGATTTTGGCAGAAAAATATATCCGCTGTTTTTATTAGCTGTTTTCTTACAGGGGATCGTTTTCCCGCATGGCCCAAACCCCGCAGGGGCAGGCCCCGGCACAGAATCCGCATCCGATGCACAGATCCGGGTCCACCGCGTACTCATAATCCTTGCCTTGTAACTGCTTTCTGGAAATGGCCCCGCGCGGGCAGATATTTTCGCAGATCCCGCAGTCCCGGCAGGCACCGCAGGATACACAGGCAGACCCGCACTGTTCCGTGCCGGAAAACGAACTGATCCTGGGGTCAAAATATTCCAGGGAAACCCGCGCGGTATCGATCACCTGGGCTTGTCCGCCGGGGCCGGCAGCTGTGCCGGGATCGGCCACTGCTTTAAAATCCGTTCCCGGATCAAGGGGCCGCTTTCCTTCGGCAATTTCTTTGATGGCCGCAGCCGCCTTCCGTCCCGCGCCAATGGCGTCGGTGAGCAGCCCGGGCCGAACAATGTCGCCGATGGCAAAAATCTTTGGATCCGTGGTCTGAAAATATTCATTGACCCGCACAAACCCCTTTTCCAGACCCACCGAGTCAGGCAGAAAATCCGTGTCCGGCACATCGCCGATGGAGATCACAACCGTGTCTGCGGCCAGAACCTCGCCGGATTCCAGCACCACGCCCTGCTCCGTGATTTCACGGGTAAAGCATGGCCAGCGGAATTGCGCACCCGCGGCCTCTGCATGCTCCCGCTCCTTTCCAAAGGATGCCGGCTTTTGCACGTCAATAAGGACAATATCTTCGGCCCCCAGCCGGCGGGCTTCAACCGCTGCATCGCAGCCCACGTTGCCGGCACCGATAATCACCACTTTCTTGCCCGGATCAATGGCATTGTTTTTTGCCCGGGCCAGAAAATCATTTGCGGCAATCATGCGCTCTTTTCCGGGAACCGGAAGGGTGCGCGGCCTTGTGGCCCCGGCTGCGATCACCACATAATCATAATCGACTTTCAACTGCTCCACATCGTCTTTGCCCAGCTTCTGCTGGAGATGAACATGGGGCAGCACTTCGCGGATTCTGGAAAGCTCGGTTTCCAGCACATCAGCCGGAATCCGGGAGCCGGGAATCAGTTGGCGCATCTTGCCGCCGAGGTTTTCCGACATGTCGAAAATCACCGGGTCATGGCCGGCTTGCCGTAGCTGCCAGGCAATGGAGATGCCGGCCGGCCCGCCGCCCACCACCGCGGCTTTTTTCCCGGTCACCGGCGGCAGCTCCGGGTTTTTGGCGGCAATGCTGGCCCGGCCCAGGTGCGTGACATCCACCGGCTGCATGTCGGCCGAATGCCGGGTGCAGGACTGCATGCAAAGATTCGGGCAGAGGTATCCGCATACGGATGCGGGAAACGGCGTATAGGCCAGGGCCATGTCCACGGCCTCGTCCATGCGGCCTTCGCGCACCAGCCGCCACCTGTCATGCACCGGAATGCCCGTGGGACAAGTGGCCTCGCACGGCGGGGCATACACGCGGTTTTCCCACACAGGCACAAACCGGCGCAGGCTGCCGGTGACAATTACAGGAATCGGGCTCATGTCCGTGTCCGTGAGATCGCCCACCAAGCCCCCGGCGCCCAGTTCCCGGTTCCACACCGACTCGCGGAACTCGGCAATCGACCGGGTCTTTCGCACCACCTTGTCCATGGCGCTTCTGGCGGCGATGAGCTGCCAGCGCTCCCGCTCGGCCAGTTGATCATAGAGCTCCATGCGGCCAATGGCCTCCAGAAAGCGCCGCAGGTTTTGTTCCAGCCACTGCCAGTCACTGTCTGTGATGGCAACGAGCCTGGCATCGCTTTTGCTGTATCCGCCATGGGGGCCCCTGAAGAAAACCCGGCCGCTGACCATGCCCACAAGGGGACGGTATCCCAGGATATTTTCCGGGGTTTGGGCGTCAATGCCACAGATCACGGCGACACCGCCGGCCATGAATTCGCCGAAATAATCGCCCGCCGATCCCAGCACCCACAGTTCCGGAGGGGCAAATCTGGGGTTTTGCTTGGTCATGGTCATGCCCCGGGCCCCGATGCTGCCGGCCACATAAACCCTTCCCTGGGCCATGGCATTTGCCACGCCGTTTGCCGCATGACCGTGCACCACGATTTCTGCCCCGGCATTGAGCCAGCCCACATCGTCGGAAGCCGGGCCCATGTTTTCAATCCGCGTGTTGGCAAACCCCATGGAACCCAGGCGCTGGCCGGAATGTCCGGTAACGCGGATTTCCAGGGGCTTGTCCCCGGCACGCCACAACCGGCCGCCGATACCGTGCTGGCCGCATGCCTGCACCTCGATTTTCCGATGGCCTTTTGCCACCGCCTCCTGGAGCTGTTCCTCCAGGACCCGGGATTCGAGCCGGATATCGTTCTGCCGTCCGGATATCAGATGGTAGCGTTGCTGGTCCGTCATTTCCACCCCTCTATGAAAATTCGAAATCCGAATATCGAAATTCGAAACAATGACCAAAATCTGAATTACGCAATTCCAAAAACAAAAAACTTCGCTTTCCTGGTTGGGTCATTCCGTCATTCGAATTTCGGATTTGCTTCGAATTTCGGATTTCAATATTGACGCGCTCGTAAAAAGTCGATTTTCAGATGGCGCCGTAAAAAGTT